>JAPKCN010000028.1 GCA_028822945.1 Porticoccaceae bacterium
CCACCGACCCCAGCATTATGAATGCTGTGCTCTAACCAGCTGAGCTACGTAGCTAAAAAGACGACATGGTGTTTTGTGTAAAGCAGATTTACGGCGAGAAGTGTGGCCACCATGCGGCTATTTGTCAAGGTTACACTGCCTACCCCAATTTTTTTGAGTCTTGTCCGCAGGGTTTTTCAAAATTTTTATACATTGAACCTAAAATGAATGATGTCGCCGTCTTTGACAATATACTCCTTACCTTCTAAGCGCCATTTTCCTGCATCTTTGGCGCCCTGTTCACCATTTCCAGCAATAAAGTCATCGTAGCCGACGGTTTCTGCGCGAATAAAGCCTTTTTCGAAGTCAGTGTGTATCTTGCCAGCGGCATTCGGTGCCGTATAGCCTAAAGGAATGGTCCATGCGCGTACCTCTTTGACTCCGGCGGTAAAGTAGGTATGAAGTCCTAGCAGCGAGTATCCGGCGCGGATAACGCGATTGAGCCCGGGTTCCTGCATACCCATCTCCTCTAGGAACTCAGCTTTTTCGCTGTCTTCGAGTTCGGCAATCTCCGCTTCTAGTTTGTTACAGATCGGCACCACAAGGGCTTCCTCGGCCTCGGCAATCGCCGTCACAGTGTCTAAGTAGGGGTTGTCGCTAAAACCGTCTTCATCGACATTGGCGATGTACATAGTCGGTTTGAGGGTCAGTAGACTGAGCGGTTTTAGGCGTTGGAGTTGGTCTTCGTCGAGCGCCATCGCGCGCAAAGGTAGCGCTTCGTTGAGATGTGGCAAGAGTGTCTCTAAAAGCGCTGCCAGTGCTATCGAATCGGCATCTCGTCCCTTGGCGCCCTTATTGGCCCGGTACAGAGCTTTTTCAACACTCTCGAGATCGGCGAGAGCCAGCTCGGTATTAATTACATCGATATCGTCCTTGGGGCTAATTTTTCCATCGACATGGATGACATTATCATCGTCAAAACATCGCACCACATGAGCTATGGCGTCGGTTTCGCGAATATTTGCCAAAAACTGATTACCCAGTCCTTCGCCTTTTGATGCGCCAGCGACCAGTCCGGCAATATCGACAAACTCCATACTGGTGGGAACCAAGCGCTCGGGTTTAACAATCTCAGCGATGCGGTCTTGGCGTGAGTCGGGTATTGGCACCACGCCGGTGTTCGGTTCAATCGTGCAAAACGGAAAATTTTCGGCGCTGATACCCGCTTTGGTAAGGGCGTTAAAAAGGGTCGATTTACCTACGTTTGGTAGGCCGACGATGCCGCAATTAAAGCCCATATCAGTATCCTTCAGGGTAGTTTTTGGAGTTGCTATTACTCTACGGTTGTTGTTTGGTTCCGCTGTTCACATTACTGACTTGGGAAGCTTTTTTGTCGCTGTGTAGACCGGTCATAGCTTTTTCCCAATCGCCGATAATTGCCAACGGCAGCCAATGCAGAGCGCGATCAATACTCTCGATAATCCTTTCGCGCTCCTGCATAGGTGGGTTTTTAAGTACAAAATCGGTAACCATTTTGGCGTGCCCAGGGTGACCTATGCCAATTCGTAGTCGCGCAAACTCGCGACTGTTGCCCAAGCATTGGATAGTGTCGCGCAGCCCGTTGTGGCCCCCGTGGCCTCCGCCTTTTTTAAATCGCACCGTGCCTGGTAATAAATCCAGTTCATCGTGAACAATCAGAATTTCGTTGGGCTCGAGTTGGTAGTAACTAGCGATTGCTGCAACCGCTCGACCGCTGTGGTTCATATATGTTGAAGGTACCAAGAGGCGCACATCGCAACCACCGAGGGTGATGCGCACAGTAGAACCGAAGAACTTGCTGTCAACTTTTAATGCCGCGTGCTGCGTTCCTGCTAGGGCGGCAACAAGTTCGGCGCCGGCGTTGTGCCGCGAGCACTCATAGGCAGGGCCGGGATTCCCCAACCCTGCAATGAGTTTGATCGGCGAGTCCACTGCCGAGTACTATGCGCCAGCCTCTAGCGCTAGCCTTCGCTACCGCTATCGGTCTCGCCATCACCTGAAGCTTCGTTATCGGACGCTTCTGAACCACCACCCTTGAGTTTGTTGACGGCGGCTATTGGCAGGTCGTGGTCACTACCGTGATTCAATGCGACACTCTCAACCCCCAAGGGCAGTTTAATATCAGAGATATGTAGTGTTTCTCCAAGGGCCAATGCAGCAACGTCTACCTCGATATACTCGGGCAGGTCTTTAGGGAGGCATTGAATCTCCAACTCGCTCATGGTGTGGGAGATAATTCCACCGTCCTGTTTAACACCGACACAGGCATCTTCGTTAATGAAGTGCAGCGGCACTCGAATCGTCAATGCAGTCGTTTTGCTGATACGCAAAAAATCCATATGCAAAATTGCCGTCTTTGCCGGATGCCGCTGGAGATCTTTGAGAACCACATCTTGACTTTTTCCGTCGATATCCAGTCTGACGATATGTGAATAAAACGCCTCGTTTTCCAAAGCTTTAAGGACGTCTTTATGTACCAGCGTAATCGATTGTGGATCTTTTTTCCCGCCGTAGACGATACCGGGTATTTCTCCGGCCAGACGCCGCAGGCGGCGGCTCGCACCTTTCCCTGAAACTTCGCGGCCCTTCGCGTTCAATGTAAAATCAGTAGACATTATGCGTCTCCTAAGTTGTGCCACTACAGACCGCGACCAGAGCTGCAGTGGATTTTCGAAATACCTCAAAATGAGGCGGTTATTATCGTACCCGATTACAAAAACATGGCACTGATAGATTCTTCGTTACTAATTCGTCGCACTGTCTCAGCCAACAATGGGCCGAGCGGCAAAACACGAATAACGGCACATTGTTGTGCCTCGTCGCTCAATGGGATACTGTTAGTCACCACCAACTCGTCGAGTTTCGATTTGTTCAAATTATTAATGGCATTTCCACTTAGTACAGCGTGGGTAGCATAAGCAACTACTTTAGCGGCACCATTATTTTTTAATGCTTCTGCCGCCTTGCCCAATGTGCCTGCGGTATCGACAATGTCATCCACCAACACACAGGTTCTATCTTTTACTTCACCAATTAAGTTCATTACTTCCGATTGATTGGCGGACGGTCGACGCTTGTCGATAATGGCTAAATCGCAGTCGAGTTGTTTGGCGAGGGCGCGCGCGCGGACCACGCCGCCTATGTCTGGGGATACAACTTGTAGGTTGGGGTAGTTGCGGCGCTCGATGTCGCCCAATAACACAGGTGCTCCATAGACATTGTCGACAGTGCAATTAAAAAAACCTTGAATTTGTTCTGCGTGCAGATCTACCGTCAGAACTCGATCAACGCCGACATTTGAGAGCATGTCGGCGACCACTTTCGCGCTGATTGGCACGCGTACCGAGCGCACTCGCCGATCTTGTCTGGCATACCCAAAATACGGCACTACTGCGGTGATGCGACCCGCCGAAGCGCGTCTTAGTGCATCGATCATTAAAACTAATTCCATGAGGTTACGATTAGTGGGTGAGCAGGTTGGTTGCACCACAAACACATCGTGACCGCGCACATTGTCGCGGATTTCTATGTTGATCTCACCATCGGAAAACAGTGATACCGCTGCATTACCCATCGCCACGCCTAGTGCGCGCGCGATTTCATCAGCGAGCGCGGGGTTGGCATTCCCGGAGAAAACCATTAATCTGGACACGGCTACTTTCCTGTTTTGCATAGTGGCTAGTTTTGTTGCTAGTAGACAATTGTGTTAAATACTGACTATTTGAATTAATTGTGCTTAGAGTCACTTTAGATCAGTATGCATGTATGGCTGGGGCGGGAGGAGTCGAACCTCCGAATGACGGGATCAAAACCCGTTGCCTTAACCACTTGGCGACGCCCCAATAATTTACTTACTCAACTGCTGAAAGAGAGGAGAGCGATTAACGCCCCGAGAAACAAACGCCTGCCATTCACTTGGCACTTGGCCGAGGATCCTTTCCGCCACACTTTGGCTCTCAAAACTGCAGTACACGCTAGCTCCAGTTCCCGTCATATGCGGTTTGGCGTAGCTTTTCAGCCACTCTAACGCCTCACTTACCTCATTATAAAGTTGCTCAACAATTGACTGACAGTCGTTTCTGAAAGCATCTGCCGATTTGAATAGCTCTACGTCGAGGGCGCACATTTTGAGTGGTGGCGAGTTCCTTGTCAATTCGGGATGTGAAAATATTTCTGCAGTTGAAATTTGTACTGGCGGAGTTACCACTAAATACCAAGGGGTCGGCAGCGTGATTGGACGTAAGCGCTCTCCAATCCCCTCGGCGAGCGCGCTATATCCATACACAAATACTGGCACGTCGGCACCTAGGCGAGCGCCAAGCGCGGCCAACTCGGCAGTGCACAAATTACAGTTCCATAACGCATTGAGTCCCACCAACGTAGTTGCTGCGTCGCTACTGCCACCGCCCAGGCCAGCACCGATCGGCAGTTTTTTGTCAATCTGAATATGACAGCCACGTTTGCTGCGGGTAGTGTCACGAAGCAGATGGGCGGCGCGTACCGCGAGATTGTCCTCTGGCGCGATATTGAGGACATCATTGGCCAGTAAAATATACGGTTTGTCGCTGGCTCGTAGAGTGATGACATCGCCGATATCGAGTAGTTGAAACAGCGTCTGCAGTTCGTGGTAACCGTCGTTGCGGCGCCCGAGAATGTGCAAAAACAAGTTCAGTTTCGCCGGCGCACTAAGAATGAGGGTATCTGGCATCATTGAGAGTCTGTTGTGCGCCACTCAGACACCATCAGCTTAAACGATAGGTTTGCGCTCTGTCCGCGTATTTTACTCGGTAGGAAGCCTATCGCAGTGCGCTTGTATCCAGAAAAAGACAGCGTCCATCCGCGCTGCAAGAAACCGCTGGCTTGCCCCTGTGGATTGGTTGCTAAGGCTTTAACCGGACGTTCGTCCGGCATTGGAATGCCGCGCAGCCACCAGCACCAACTGTCGACGGGCAAAGCTATACCGGTGGCTTGTAGCACCAGTTCATCGGGTCGTTTAAAAAGCGTCTGGCCGTCGTATTGCATCTGCGCCATGTCTGCATTACCCTCGATCAACGCGCTGCCAAACCCAAGCGGGCCCGATAGTGAAATGCGGTAGGCGTCGCCGCGCTGAACCCAATCCAGCCCCGCTGATGTGCCCTTTTGTGGAGACTTGACAGCTAACTTACCGATTGCTCGCCACTCGTCGACTGCAGATACAGATTGCCTGTGTTGCCGCCAGGCATCTAAATCCACTTCGCTGGGCGGCGGTTGGGTGGCGCAACCGGCTAGTAGCAGGGCGAACGCCAATGCCTTCACTGCTCTTGATCCACTTCGCTATGCGAGGCCCCCAGCCGCTGCATAGTGGTGACTATATTCTCGTGCTCGGGTACTCTTTGAAGGCCTCGTTGCCAAGCTTTCAAAGCCATTTCTCGATTGCCCATAACCCAGTGTATTTCGCCGAGATGGGCGGCAATTTCAGGGTCTGGCATCATTTCCATCGCCCGTTCGAGATAGCCGAGAGCTTTCTCGTTCTCGCCACGTTTATAGAGTACCCATCCCATGCTGTCGATAATCGCAGGGCTTTCTGGTTGTAGCGTGTAGGCTTTTTGAATGAGGTCATAGGCTTCATCTAACCGCTGGGTGTGTAATACCATGGTATAGCCAAGGGCGTTAATCGCAGCTGCATTATTCGAATCCTGGGCGATAATTACCCGCAAATCTAACTCGGCGCGAGCAAAATTACCCTGTTTCTCGGCTATCATAGCCCTGGCATAAAGCAGATTTTGGTCTTCGGGTCGCTGTTGAATACCCTCGCTGAGCAAAAGCAGCGCCTGCTCAGGCAAATTTTTGCTAATAAGCAGGTTGGCCTCTAATTCAAATAGAGAACCGATTTGTTGAGGCGCACTGGCACGCGTTTCCCGCAGATATTGCCGCGCGGGCTCGAGATTTTCACCTTCCAGCAGCAATAAGATCGTGCGCGCCGCTGCCGTGAGGAAATTAGTTCCGCTATGAACTTGTCGATAGTAGCCAACAGCCGAGGTCCAATCACCATTGCTCTCTGCAATACTGCCTAGATGATATGACGCGTCGTCGCGAAAGCTCGGATCCCTAGTCAATGGTAAAAGTAGTTGTTGCGCCGGTGCGGGCATCTCGCGATCGAGGTACAAGAGCGCTAATAAAAAATTCACTTCAGACCTGCGGGGATTTGCTAAACGCAACATTTCAAACTGCTCGAGGGCATTTTCGCGATCGCTTATGGTTAGCAAACGAGCATACTGTAAACGCAATTTGTAGCTTGCGGGAAAGTCCTCAAGTGCTGTTTTGAGCAAATTTATAGCGTCACCAGTACGATCCTGTTGGTTATAGATTTGCGCCAGTAATAGGCTTCCACGCGGATCACCGGGGTGGCGCCGGGTAAAATTCAGCGCGGCAACCTCTGCCTGCTTCAGGCGGCCGCTCTCGCGCAGCAACATGGCGATTGCCAGGCGGCCGATGTAGTCTTCGCTGGATTGTAAACGAATAGCCTTATAGGCCGCTAAAAGAGCGTCAATTTGTGCTTCTTTACGGCCTTCGGCGATTGCCGTGACTGCCAACAGCACTGAGCTATCGCCCTCGTTTTGGTAGATCCAGTCGGCATGTGGCAGTGCATCAATTGCATTTCCGGTCAGTGCATACGCCTGCAGCATTGCGCGATGTGCCTCGCCGCTTTGCGGTTTAATATCGAGCCATAGCGAAGCCATTTGTAGCGTCTTATCAGCATTCTCTATATGCCGTGCAATTCCAAATGCCATTTCGGTGACGCCAGGGTCGCGGGTATCCAGAGCTTGCTTACAGTAGAGCGGTAATGCAATAAAGTATTGCTGGCGGAGCAGGGCAATATCAGCGATCAGGAGGTCATTGAGCGTTTCTTTACTGAACGCCAACACGGTCGGTTCTGCTGGTTTAACTTGCTCGAGTATCACGGTAGTCGCAGCATCGTCGGCTAAATCCATCGAGTTACTGGCACAACCCGCACACAACAAGGAAATGAGTATCGCGAAGATTAGTGGTAACAAAGAGTGTTTCATAAGTTTATTTTCGCGGATATTGACAGTGATGACAACGATTAGCCAAAAAAATTCAATTGCGAACTGTTCATAGGCGTATAAAAACTCACTCGATTCGTTATCGGTAAGCAAAAATTGCCTCCTAAAAGCAACGCCGCGCGTTATACTTGTCCCTCGCGGGTCTTGCCTTGGGCATCAATTCACGTCGAGGGTGCTCGCGCAAATTGCGACATGGCTGGTAATGGGCTTTGAAGTTTCAACAGAGGGAAGGCGAAATCTTAGTATTTGGCATCAATCACAAGTCGGCATCGATAGATTTTCGTGAGCATGTGGCCTTTGCACCCGAGGTGGTGGTGGAGTCACTCCGCGATGCAGCGAGGCAGATTCCGCTTGACGAAGTTGCACTTCTATCCACTTGCAATCGCACTGAAATATATGCAGTGGGTGAGGTAACCGATGCCGAGGTACTCGAATGGCTGGCGACCAATCGCGGGTTGGCGAAGGAGACATTGCAGGATTGCTACTATTGCCATCGCGGATTGAAAGCACTTCGCCATTTAATGCAGGTTGCCAGCGGGCTGGATTCACTGGTGCTAGGAGAACCACAAATTTTTGGTCAGATTAAGTCGGCCTATGCTGTCGGTCGCGAGGCTGCGACCGTGTCTTCGCATCTCAATCAAGCCTTTCAGCATGCTTTTACCGCGGCCAAGCGGGTTCGATCGGAAACCGCAATTGGGCAGAACCCAGTATCGGTTGCCTATGCTTCGGTGAGTTTGGCTGAGCAGATTTTTACTGAATTGGAATCGGTACATGCGCTATTAATTGGCGCGGGTGAAACAATTGAACTTGTCGCAAGGCACTTAAAAGAAAAAAAAATTGGTCATATCACAATCGCCAATCGCACCCTGAGTCGCGCGCAAAACGTGGTAAAAGATTTTGCAGCACAGGCGATATTGTTGTCGGAAATTCCCGAATATTTACATCGCGCCGATATCATTATTTCATCGACCGCCAGTCAATTGCCGATACTCGGCAAGGGTGCAGTCGAATCTGCACTCAAAAAACGCCGCCACAAACCTATGTTTATGGTCGATATTGCAGTGCCCAGGGACATTGAACCGCAAGTTGAAGAACTTGCCGATGTTTACCTTTACACCGTCGACGATCTAAAGGATGTTATTCAGGACAATTTGCGTGCTCGACAGTCGGCTGCCGATACTGCGAATACTATTATCGACCAAGAGATTATGCGTTGGACGCGCCAGCAGCGTGCACTGACCGCAGTGGACACTATTCGCGCGTTCCGCACGAGCGTGGAAGGCATGCGCGATGCCGAGGTCGAAAAAGCCTTGACGGCACTCAAGCGCGGACAGGATTCAGAGCAAGTTATCAATACACTGGCACGCAACCTGACCAACAAACTGATGCATAAACCCACGGCGCGATTGAAGCGCGCCGGCGAAGAAGGCAGAGACGATACTATACATGCCACTCACGATCTATTTGGTCTCAGCAAAGCCAAATAATTGCTTTCGTTTGGCTGTGACAGCAGGCGTCTATCCGACCTATTATGTGCAGAGTAGTTAAATCATGAAAGCTTCTATATTGTCTAAGCTAGATTTTTTGGCAGAGCGCTTTGAAGAGTTGGCAGCGTTGTTAAGCGATGCAGAAATCATCAATGAGCAAAGAAAATTTCGAGCATTGTCGAAAGAATATGCCGAGCTCGAACCCGTAGTGGCTTGCTATCGACGCTACCAAGATGTGGTTGAAGACATCGATGCCGCTAGTCTTTTGTTAAAGGATAGTGACCCGGACATGCGCGAGATGGCTCATGAAGAGTTACGCGCCGGCGAATTACAGCGCCAAACTCTCGAATTGGAATTGCAGAAACTGCTGCTGCCGAAAGATCCCAACGACCACAAAAATGTGTTTTTAGAAATACGGGCAGGCACGGGTGGTGACGAGGCGGCAATTTTTTCCGGTGACCTATTTCGTATGTACAGCAAGTACGCTGAGCGGCAGCGCTGGCAGATCGAAGTGATCAGCGCAAACACTGGAGATCACGGGGGCTATAAAGAAGTAATTGCGCGCATTACAGGTCAGGGTGTTTATTCTAAATTAAAATTTGAATCAGGCGCCCACCGCGTCCAGCGTGTCCCAGATACCGAGTCTCAAGGACGCGTGCATACGTCGGCTTGCACGGTGGCAATTCTTGCGGAGGCCGATGAGCAAGATGCCATCGAGATTAACAAGGCCGATTTGCGGGTTGACACGTTTCGCGCGTCTGGATCAGGTGGGCAGCACGTCAATAAAACTGATTCCGCCATTCGTCTGACTCATCTGCCTTCGGGGTTTGTTGTCGAGTGTCAGGACGAGCGCTCTCAGCATAAAAATCGCGCTAAGGCGATGGCGGTTTTGCAAGCTCGATTGAGTTCGGCACAGGACGAGGCGCAGGCTCAACAGCAGGCCGACCAGCGCCGCAGTCTGGTCGGCAGTGGCGATCGCTCGGAGCGCATTCGCACCTATAATTTTCCGCAGGGACGGGTTACTGATCACCGTATCAATCTCACATTATATAAATTAGCGGAGATTGTGGAGGGTGCGATGGATGAAGTTTTACAGGCCTTAGTTAACGAGTTTCAGGCCGAGCAACTTGCCGATCTATCCACTTAGCGCATGCCTCAGGTTGCCGATTTATTGTTGCGCAGTCGCGAGCTCGCCGAGGTCAGTGATACGCCGGAGTTAGATACTCAGTTACTCTTATGTAGAGTGTTAGATTGCTCCAGCGCCTGGCTTAAAACCTGGCCTGACGCCCCTATCGACGAGACACAGCGGATATTTTTTGAGGCGCTTTTAAATCGCCGTATTATAGGTGAACCCATTGCCTACGTGCTTGGCGAGCAGGGTTTTTGGTCGCTCGACCTGGAGGTCTCAGATGCTACGCTTATCCCCCGCCCAGAGACTGAATTACTGATTGAGACGGCACTGCGTGTGACGTTGCCAAGCAGATCTCGAGTGCTTGATCTCGGCACTGGCAGCGGCGCAATTGCCCTAGCGCTAGCGAGCGAGCGCGCGAAATGGCTGATCACGGCGACCGATAATCAACCGGCAGCTTTAGTTATAGCCGAGCAAAATCGCCACCGTTACGGGTTGAAAAATGTGGATTTTTTATGTGGCGATTGGTACGCTCCAGTTGTTGGCAAGCGATACCAACTAATTCTCAGTAACCCGCCTTACATAGCGCCGCATGATGTCCACTTAAATTGCGGGGATGTTCGCTACGAGCCGCGCTCGGCACTGGTCGCCAGCGGTCATGGGCTTGACGATCTGCGCCATATTATTACCTATGCACCAGCATTTCTGGAGCGCATGGGATGGTTGATGACAGAACACGGGTATAACCAAGCCGCTGATGTGCGCGCACTCTATCGCGATGCCGGCTTTCAAAAAATTGTCACCAAAAGCGATGTTAATGGTTTAGAGCGCATTACGCTGGGTTGCAACAGCTTCTAAAAATATCTTATCAGAACTGGTCAATGGCTTTTAGCGAGACGCCATTCCAGCCCACCAATAGACTGGTTCTGTTGTAATAATCATGCCGAGCCAAAATCCTTTGAGGCCGCGCGCGATTGACCAATAATCGATCAAAGCTTAACTGTGGGCGATCGAAAAAGCGATGACCTAAAACGCCAAGATCTGGATAAACAACGGCACTTTTACATCTTGCAAGCTTCGCAATGCACCACGGCAGGCAATGTGTAGATAATCGACACACTCGAGAAATGCGGAAAAGAAAAAGAGTTCCGCGGCAAGTACTGTAATCGCGCGATCTGGACTAAATAATCTAGCGAAGTCTTGGCGCAACAGCATTTGTGCAGCAGCCATTGCCAACCCTAAAAAATAACGATTTTAAAGCCGGCTCAACATATCCGTCGGGCGCCTTCGCTATCGCCGCTGTTATTTGCCTGAGATACCAAAATGGTTAGGGGTTGGGCGACGCACAGCGGCGCCATAAAGGCCACCGAGTTTATGCTGATAGCGACGGCGTGAGCGCCCAAGACTGCGACTCCTACATGAGCAGTTAGAAGAAGGACAATAGCATACAAGCCGAATTCGACGCCTATATTAAGCGCGAGAGCCAGGCCGAGAGCCGGAGTTTCGAGAATGCAACTTAAATGAGGTCGACCAAACTGACGATACAGTTTGGTAGCGCCGAGGGTGCGTAGAAATAGCATTACCAAAAGGATTGCCCAACTGGCACCGGGGTCGCATAATTCTAGTGAGGCCAGTCGGGCAGATACTAAAACATAATCGAGCAACATGTTTAGCGCAACTGCGGCACATTTAAAATACTACGACTGGTCGGGTATCACCGATACCCCTAAATGTGCTTCGAAAAGCATAAAAAGTGAGTAGCAATAGGGCGGTAAAAAAAGGACGACAACAGTTAATAATAGGCTATCGAGAAAACCTCGCGAGATATGTCGAGTTGGCTACGTATTTAGATGCCCAACAATATCGATAGAGCTGCTGAAAGCCCTGTGGGTATAGAGGATAATAGTACTTGCTCAAACTGGAGGCGCAGAGCTGCGAGCTATTGCGCACCGCCGTAATTACCAATAATTGAGTTATTGCCTATCATTAGTCTGATAATTAATAGGCTGATCGTAGACCAGATATTGCCAGCTAATTGGGCACCCGCCAGAGCCTCCGCGCTGCATTGTCCAACCATATAAAGATCAGTTACTGACAAACCGACCAGCGCAATTTGCCGACCTATTAACGGTGCGGTAAGTCGTAAAATAGTGCTAGGTTCAGCCGTAAAAGTACTCATCAAAGAGTATTGCATCGGATACCGAGGATCTGCCAACAACATAGTTTGGGCGAATGCGTAGTGTAAGAAAAGTGAAAAATACCCCCGAATATAGGTGGTTGGATGATCGATAGTTTGTGTCTAACGTTTCCCTGCCCTAGAGTCGACTAAATAACTACTCGACCACTGGGCTTTTATCGCCGACGACAGTGTTCTACTGACAACGGTATCGTGATTATAAAAACCTCGTAAAAACAGTCATATCTATAACCATACTGTCGTTGAAAAGGGTCCTTTAAACTTAGATTTATGGTCGGCTATTTTGCGCAACAGTCGAATACAATTCTGCTATACTCGCGCCACGCTGTGCATCCGACCCGGAGCAGCACGCCCCTCGGAATTAACTGAATGTGTAATAACCTTGACTGAAAATACTGAGAATACCTCGACTAGCACAAAAACTGAGGCATCAGCTAAACCGAAAGGAAGACGTCGAAGACGCCCTCAAGCTTGGAGTCTAGACCAGTTTGCTGTTGAACCAGTAGAGG
This sequence comes from Porticoccaceae bacterium, assembly GCA_028822945.1. Taxonomy (GTDB): domain Bacteria; phylum Pseudomonadota; class Gammaproteobacteria; order Pseudomonadales; family Porticoccaceae; genus TMED48. Next base: position 12,405 of record JAPKCN010000028.1, read on the forward strand.
GTAAAGCACGATTCCACGACTTTGATTTACCCCTCACGTTGATGCATGGCATTGCCGAGTTAGGTTTCGAATATTGCACCCCCATTCAAGCGCAGTCACTGCCCCATACGTTGAATGGTCATGACATTGTCGGTAAGGCGCAGACGGGTACCGGCAAAACGGCGGCGTTTCTGCTCAACATCATTACCGATCTGCTGAATAATCCGATTGAAGATGAACGCTATGTGGGTGAGGCGCGGTCGCTGATACTGGCACCAACGCGCGAACTAGCATTGCAGATCGCCGAAGATGCGGTGCAACTTACGCGTTTTACCGGCTTACAAGTACATGCGCTAGTAGGGGGCATGGACTATGCTAAACAGTTGAAACAAATGGAGGCTAAGCACTGCGACATCTTGGTGGGTACGCCGGGTAGGCTTTTGGATTTCGCTAATAACCGCGATATTCAGCTAGATCAGGTAGAGGTATTGGTAATCGACGAAGCTGACCGCATGCTGGATATGGGATTTATTCCTCAGGTACGGCGTTTGGTGAGACTAACACCAAGAAATAACGAACGTCAGACAATGTTGTTCTCGGCTACCTTCACGCCGGAAGTCCTGCGATTATCCGAGCAATGGACTGATTCCCCTGCACGGATTGAGATTGGTGCAGATCGAGTTGTGACAGATACAGTGGACCAAAAGATTTACATTACCACTAGTGGTGAAAAGTTTAGTCTTTTGAATGCGATCCTCAACGGCAATAATGTCGAAAGTGTCATGGTGTTCGCCAATCGCAGGGATATATGCCGCAGGCTTTATGAAAAACTTGGTAAAAAGGGCTTTAAAGTCGGATTATTGTCGGGTGATGTGCCGCAAGCGCGCCGGATGAAGACCTTGGAAGCCTTTAAGAACGGTTCTACGCGGGTCATGGTGGCCACCGATGTTGCCGGCAGAGGTATTCATGTAGATGGGGTCAGTCACGTCATTAATTACACCTTGCCGGAAGAACCCGAAGACTATGTTCACCGCATTGGCCGCACCGGTCGCGCCGGTCGAACCGGCACGTCAATTAGTTTTGCCTGTGAAGATGATGCCTTTTTACTCGAGCCGATAGAAAAGCTCCTGGATCAAAAACTATCCTGTACGATGCCCGACGAGGTTTTTGAAGAAACTGCACTGATGCCATTGGCAGACCCCGCGATTAAACAAGTACCTTTGGCTAATGCAGAGCCTTTAGCTAACGAAGAGCCTTTAGCTAACGAAGAGCCTTTAGCTAACGAA
>JAPKCN010000194.1 GCA_028822945.1 Porticoccaceae bacterium
CACTCGATTGACCAATACGCACAGGGCTCCCTGCATTAGGTCGAAAAGCCAGTGCTCGTAGTAGCACCATATCAAATGCCATGCGCGCGTCGGGTGCAAGTTTTAAGTCATTGCGGCCAAGTAGGCAGACTTGGTAATACAACTGCACATCTTCACGACTGACATGTGACGCTAAGTGGGCGATGTCGGAATAGTTTTCAGTACCTGAATCAATAGCATCTGGTACAGTTTGCAAAATTGCGACTTGGTGCCAAAGAGACAGGATGTCGCCTAGAGCCGCTTGGTAGTCAGGTGCCTGTTCCGCCATTTTCTCGACGCGTGCCAGCAGTGCTGAACCGTCCGCTGCGGCCAGAGCCTGGCAAATATCTATTACATGACTGCGCTCGATGGTGCCCAACATGACATTTACATGATCTCCTAAGACGCTGCCGTTGCCGTGTCCTATTGCTTGATCAGTCAAGCTAAGAGCGTCGCGCATACTGCCGTCAGCGGCGCGAGCTAGTCCCCACAGCGCTGATTTTTCGAACGGGATTGCCTCTTCACCCAAGACAAATTCTAAATGCTTAACAATCCGTTCCGCGCTTAGATTTTTTAAGTTAAATTGTAGGCAACGAGACAATATGGTGACCGGCAGCTTTTGTGGGTCGGTAGTTGCTAATAAAAATTTAACGTGCGGAGGCGGCTCCTCTAAAGTCTTTAAAAGTGCATTAAAACTGTGTGTCGACAGCATATGGACTTCGTCGATCAAGTAGATTTTAAATCGCCCCCGACTCGGGGCGTAATGCACTTTGTCGAGTAAATCGCGAGTGTCGTCGATCTTGGTCTTTGACGCAGCATCTACCTCGATCAGGTCTATAAATCGTCCCTCGACAATCTCACAACAGCTTGAACAGTCACCGCAGGGAACCGAGCGAACACCGCACTCACAATTGAGGCATTTTGAGAGAATGCGGGCGATAGTTGTTTTACCGACTCCACGAGTGCCAGTAAACAGATACGCATGGTGCAAGCGATCGTTGTCTAGGGCGTTAGATAATGCCTGTAAGACGTGCTCTTGGCCGGCCATTTCCGAAAAAAATCGCGGCCGCCATTTTCTTGCCAACACCTGATAACTCATTTCGCACGCGTCCTAAAAGACAAGATTTATTATTAGCATATTAGCCAAACTAAAAAAGGTCGTCAGTCCCGGAGTTTACGCGTTACTCTCGAACCTAAGCATAAGATGGCGATGACTCCCAAAAGTCACACTCCGGCACAGCATTTTACCACTACCGTTGCTCCCTTCCGGGCCTGGCGGGATTCGTAGTTAACACTTGCGGAGGGACCAGAGGGAGCCACCATTGAGGCAAAGATTATCCGTAGTTTAGCAGACGAGTGCAAGCCTCCAACCCATTTGCTGCGCTAATAACGTTCTAAAAAATCTAGCCCGCGCAGTAAGTCCCGAAAATTGCAATGCGCATTTACTAACGCCGATGATCCGACTGCAAGATAGTCAGCGATGTGTCATAAGCTTTGCAACTAATCCCGCCAAACGAAATTACCGCGCGAAAGTGCATAATTGACTGTTATATCCGGAGAAACTGTGATGTCAAGACATCATCGCGCAAGCTGTACACTCACTATTACGTTCGCTCGCAGCGACAAAAAATGCACTGACCGCCCAAATATACTCATTTCTCGCTAGCTTACAGGACGATGTGGCAACCGAAATCAGTGTAAATGTCATCGTTATTATCGGTGGTCAGGACTTTTGCGGCGATAATAGTCTCAACGATTTTATCCAAAACCCTCCCGGCGAAAAAACTGCTCTGGTGTCCCAATTTATGCGTGCCCTGACAAATTGTCCGCTGCCCGTTATTACCTCTTCGGATGGAGTGCCCGTAAGTATCGTAACGATATTTTTACTCCACTGCGAGCTCGTCTATGCTAACAACAACAGTCTTTTCATGATGCCTTCTATCGAGCTGGGCGCGTTGCCACAGTTCGGGGCACCAATACTCTTGGATCGCCGGACAGGTTATGTAAAAGCCACAGAAATGGTCTTACTAGAGGAGAAGTTTAATCCAAAAACGCCCTCGAACACCCTTTAATCAATGCTATCTGAGTACCACCGACCTCGCCAATACTGCACATCAGGTCGTAAAGAAGCTGGCTTCTAGGCCACGCGATACATTGTTACATAGCAAAGCATTGAAGGGTAGAGACCCGAAGCTTCGAACACAGCGCATCGCATCGCAGCAGTTTTCTGTGCTCATTTCCAGGCCCGAGGCAAAGGCCGTCCTGCGCGCGACGTTAAAGCGCTTAGGTTGTGACTCGAGTCTGCGCTGCCAGTATCTTTTAGGAACATTGGATGCCTGTCCCGCGCAAGCCGCAATAACCATTGGGGTTCTTGGCTAGATACTGCTGATGATAGCTGTCGGCGTAGTAAAATTTTATCGCCAATACAATTTCAGAAGTGATCGACGGAAATCCTAAACTACTCAACTGCTGCTGAACTATCGACTTAGTTTTTAGGGCTTGCGCGAGCTGCGTGTCGCTCGAACAATATATACCAGAGCGATATTGACTGCCGCGGTCATTGCCTTGGCGCATTCCCTGAGTGGGGTCGTGGGACTCCCAAAACACGCTGAGTAATTGATTGAACTCGATCACAGTGGGGTCGTAGATCACTAATACCGCTTCTGTGTGACCGGTCAAACCCGAACAGGTTTCCTCATAACTGGGGTTTTCTGTGTAACCTCCTATGTAGCCTACAGCGGTTGCAGTCACACCTGGCTGCAACCAAAACCGGCGCTCTGCACCCCAGAAACAACCCATTGCAAAATAACACCAGTTTCGTCCAGACACGAATGGAGGACACATCGACTCAGACGTTAAAAAATTTTTCGGATCCAACTGAACCGCTTGTGAGCGGCCAGGCAAGCTGTCTTCTCGGGATATTATATCTTTCGTTTTAAGCATACTTTGGTGTCCTCATTAAAACCGCACAGACTTTCTTCTAATAATTTAAATAGCGTTAAATCCCAACTCTAGATCTCGCTTGATGTCCTCTAGGTCCTCGAGTCCGATGGCAACCCGAACTAAGTTGTCAACGATTCCTGCGGCACATCGTTGCTCACTCGAGAGACGACTGTGAGTGGTGCTCGATGGATGTACTATAGTGGTTTTTGTATCGCCCAAATTAGCGGTCAAGGACATCATACGAGTTGCAATGATAAAGCGCCAAGCGGCATCTCGGTCACCGTCGAGCTGAAACGAGAGTACACCACCAAAGCCAGTTTGCTGCTTACATGCCAATGCATGTCCAGGGTGCTGCTCAAGGCCGCTGTAATTGACTTTGATCACCTGCGAGCGATGCTCTAACCATAGGGCTATGTGCATTGCGCTCGCGGAATGAGCGCGCATCCGCAAACTCAAAGTTTCTAGGCCCTTTAAAAATACCCAAGCATTGAATGCGCTCATCGTTGGCCCAGCTGAGCGCAAAAAACCGATGATAGGATCCATCAATTCATCGCGACCCACTACAGCGCCGCCCAGACAGCGACCCTGCCCATCGATGTATTTTGTTGCCGAGTGAACCACTATATCGGCGCCCCACTCCAGTGGTTTTTGTAGCGCTGGGGTGCAGAAGCAGTTGTCCACTACCAACAGGCACCCAGCCTGCCTGGATAGAGCCGCCAACGCTGTTAAATCGGCCACTTCATTGAGCGGATTGGATGGAGTCTCACAAAACAACATCTTAGTATTGGCAGT
>JAPKCN010000195.1 GCA_028822945.1 Porticoccaceae bacterium
TCAGATTTTAGGGCTGGGACGCCCCTGGCCGGAAACCTCGGGGCCAATTGGACTAACTCTGTTTTAAGGTACTTGGGTTGCACATACACCTTCTCGGAAGACGGCTGCCAATTTGCCCAAAGCGCGAAAATGACCGTCACATGCAACAGCGCACTCACCACCGTACCAACCACATAGGTGAGAATGCGTGTCATATCAATGGCCGAGCGGTTCCGTCACAAGACCGACAGCTGGTGCGCCTGCGCGCTGTAACTCGCTCATCAATGCAATAACCCGGTTGTAATCAACGCGTCCATCGCCCCAAACCAAAATAGGTGTCTTCGGGGACTGGCGTAAAATCTTCGCAACGCGAACTTTGATCTCCGTCAAAGTCTGGATCTGGTTACTGCCACCAAGATCTAGCCAATAACTACCGTCGGCCTTGATCGATACAATAAATGGTTCGTCGTCAACATTGTCCATTGGCGCCGAGTCTGCCGATGGCAAGTCCACTTTCACGCCTTGCATAAGGAGTGGAGCCGTGATCATAAAAACCACTAATAAGACCAACGTTACATCAATATAAGGAACAACATTAATCTCGGCAACGAGTTTCTTTTTTGTACGTTTGGCTTTCACTTAATGACCTCAGTCGCCACTATTACTAACGCGCGTGAAACTGGCGATACAAAATACTCGAAAACTCGTCCGCGAAAGTTTCATAACTACTGTTAATTCGCTCGGTTAGAGCAGCATAGCGATTGTAAGCAATAACCGCAGGAATCGCAGCAAATAAGCCCATCGCCGTTGCAATAAGCGCTTCCGAGATTCCTGGCGCCACCGTCGCTAGGGTTGCCTGCTGAACCATCGCCAAACCACGGAAAGAATTCATAATTCCCCAAACAGTGCCAAATAGCCCAATGTATGGGCTCACCGATGCCACGCTTGCTAAAAACGGCAGGTGGGTACTTAAATTCTCTTCCTCTCTCGACAGAGCAATACGCATAGCACGATCAGTACTCTCCATAACTGCCCCGGGATCCGGTTTATCAACTCTCACTAAGCGATTAAACTCGCGAAACCCAGCGCGAAAAATATTTTCAATACCGCTGTAGGCAAAATTTTCTTCCTGTCGCTCAGACATATCCTTGTAAAGGCTGTTGAGGTCAACCCCCGACCAAAACGTCTCCTCAAATTCGCGGAACTCCCTCTGCGCCACACTTAAGTATATACCTCGCTGGACGATCATCACCCACGAGATAGCCGAAGCTAAAAACAAAATGGCCATAACTCCTTGTACTAGCAAACTGGCATTGAGTACCAATGATAATACCGATAAATTTTCCTCTGTCACCACAACTGCTCCATAGTTAAGCTATATAACTCTTTAATGCCTCGAACATCTCCTGCGGCAGCCTTGCTGGACGCTTGGTGGTCTCAGCGATACAAGCGGCCTTGATGGCGCCACGAGCCAAAAGCTGTTTACCGCAAAAAATTGACTGCTGCATCTCGAAACTGACCCGTGAAACCGCCGTTAATATAGCCGTTATCTGCAAATAATCGTCCAGCAATGCGGGTTTTAGATAGCGCACCGAGACATCGCGAACGACAAACTGTAAGCCGTCGAATAGTGCCGGTTTAGCATACCCCAGACTACGCAAATATTCAGTCCGCGCACGCTCCATATATTTTAAATAATTCGCATAGTAAACAATTCCACCTGCATCCGTATCTTCAACATAAACTCGGACAGCGTGGCGGAAATCACTCATCTTTAAGTTCCAACGGAGGCTGTGTACTTACCGGTTTGCCTTGCGGTTGTGGCAAGTCAAAATGTTCATAGGCTAATCGAGTAGCCATGCGCCCGCGCGATGTTCGCATTAAGTAGCCCTGTTGAATCAAATAGGGTTCTAATACATCCTCTATAGTACCTCGCTCTTCGCTGAGAGCAGCCGCAAGGCTGTCAACGCCGACCGGGCCACCATCAAATTTCTCCATTAGCGTGAGTAGTAAACGGCGATCTGAATGATCGAATCCGTGGTGGTCGACATTTAACATATTTAACGCGGCGTCGGCTATATCGGCAGTCACCACGCCATCGCCTTTAACCTCGGCGTAGTCGCGTACGCGTCGCAGTAAACGATTAGCAATTCGCGGCGTGCCGCGCGCGCGTCGGGCTATTTCGCGGGCGCCATCGGCCTCAACTGGGACTTTGAGAATACTGCCGGCGCGACGAACGATGGAGGTCAGATCATCTACCGAATAAAACTCTAAACGCTGCACAATACCAAATCGATCGCGCAAAGGAGAGGTCAATAATCCAGCGCGGGTGGTCGCACCCACTAACGTAAAGGGTGGAAGGTCCAATTTTATCGAGCGCGCTGCAGGACCCTCGCCAATCATGATATCTAATTGATAGTCCTCCATCGCCGGATATAGAACCTCTTCGACTACTGGGCTCAAACGATGAATTTCGTCGATAAATAGCACGTCGCCAGGTTCCAAATTTGTCATTAAAGCGGCAATATCTCCGGCTTTTTCTAATACAGGCCCCGAGGTCGTCTTAAGATCGACCTGCATTTCGTTAGCAATAATATGCGCTAATGTGGTTTTACCTAGACCCGGCGGGCCAAATACCAAACAATGGTCTAGAGGTTCGGAGCGACCCCGTGCAGCCCGGATAAAAATATCCAACTGCTCCTTGACTACCGGTTGACCCACATAATCTGCCAATGACACTGGGCGAAGCGCGCGGTCAAAACGCTCTTCGGCGCCAATGGTATCTCCGGATATCAATCGATCTGGCTCGATCATAATAGTGCAACTCTTAAAGGTCGGATGTATCGTTAAATGTTACCATTCGGACTCGTTGCATGCGATAGTATTGTGTCCGACAATTGAGCGCCGCGATCGCTACAGTTGAACAAGCTAACGACTTACCATACTCTTGAGAGCCGCTCGAATCAGCTGTTCTGAAGTTGAATGCTCCCCGTCGGCGACACGGCTAATCATCTTCGATGCATCCTGCGGCCGGTATCCTAGAGCTACTAACGCACTTTCCGCCTCCTCGGTCAAAATAGCAATCCCCGGCTTGCTGATGCCGACGGTATCCCGCTCGGGGCCCAAAATATTCGTGATTTTGTCACGCATCTCTATTAGTAGGCGCTCTGCAGTCTTTTTACCAACCCCTGGCAATTTGACCAGACTTGCAATGTCTTTAGTATCAACGCAACGGGCAAACTCTTCTGCAGGCATACCGGATAATATTGCCAAGCCCATCTTTGGCCCAACACCATTGACCTTGATTAAATGGCGAAACAGTGCGCGCTCGCTTAACTTGCTGAAGCCAAATAACTGCTGGGCGTCGTCACGGACTACAAAGTGCGTATGCAAAGTCACTGTGGCGCCCGTTTCTGGGGTATCAAAAAAACTATTTAGCGATACCGATACCTCATAACCTATCCCGTGAACGTCGATTAATAAACTCGAAGTCTGCTTGTCGACAATTACGCCTGTCAGTCGGGCAATCACGCTTGTTCACTCATAACTGTGGATCCTTATTACAGTCCTACTGTAAATACATATTGGGAATGCGCTACTGCTAATTGACATAGCTAAACTCTGTTAGTGTGACGAATCAGACAGATATCTACGTTCAGTAAACCACTGTGACTCATATCACGAATAGCGTCTATTAAACGCGAGTCAACTGTGCCGGCCGCGCGCATAACGACCACTCCCC
>JAPKCN010000196.1 GCA_028822945.1 Porticoccaceae bacterium
CCGGGAGAGTACGTAGTACTCATTTTTCAGAAAACAAGCATGCGCGCGCGCGCCGGGTATAAGAGAAGGGTCAAGGGATGGGCACGAGAGAAAGAAGGACCCACCCAGACCCACACGGACGGGGGACGCGACGGCATCCGACGAACCACCCGTTCACACCCCACCCGCCAGCGCCACCCAATCCTCAAACAAAGCTCTACCAGACTCAATCGTTGGTCATCGAGGCGAGCGCGACGCCGCGGCGGATCCAGAGCATGGGATCGTCCTTGGTCGGCAGCCAGAAGTTGCACACGTGGTTGGTCGAGTGGCCGGTGGTGGAGAGGGTTCCCGCGCGGATGTTGGTCTTGTAGAAGGGGCACTCGTAGTTACCGAGGGAGCGGTCGATGCCCTTGTCGTTGCGGTCCGGCATCAGGTGGACGACGTTCATCGGCGCGAAGAGCTCGCCCGGATGCGACTCGGCCATGCACATGTTGTCGGCGTCAAAGCGCGCGCCCTCGACGACTGGATCCGAACCGACTTTAAAGGCATGAATACCCAATTAGAAGAATTGTATTTTGCCGATCGCCCGCGCACCGAAAAGTATGGTGCAGCGATCAAACAGCGCTTGGTCGAGGACGGTCGACTGTTAATTGCAGATCTACTTAAAGAGGGCAATACCGACGAGGGCTTTGACAGCGGTTTTGAACCACTTGGCGATGTCGGATTTTACATGGCTGCCTGTCGACGCCACGATATTACCGAGCCGTCCAGGGAAACCCGTTCGCCATTGCAAGAGGCGTCTGCACTAGCGATGCAACTTGGTGCATCGCTGGGTGTCATTCCGCGCTTTGCATCCTGTCATCTAGAAACACACAATCGAGCCGTTAACGGCAGATACAAAACCTTCACCAGCCTCGACGATGAGAAGGTATTTATCGACTACAACACGCGCGGCGTATTTGCTTTTATTCGCGCCTCTGAGGCACTCCGCAACTGTCTACCGCTGGGGGTTTCGCACCCAATCACATACGACCTTTTAAGCGCCGCTAAAATCGCTCTAGAGGATGTCTATAACTCCAATCAACAGCTCTTTGAGCGGCTAGATATCGATCGTTTTTTCTATTGCGTGCGCCCCTACTATCGGCCCCATAGAGTCGGTTTACACGAATATCGGGGGGCCAATGCCGGCGACTTCGCAGGTATTAATGTAATCGATCTACTACTTGGCTTGTGTCGCGCCGACGATCCCTATTACTCGCAGTTGCTGGTCGATAAATTTCTCTTTATGCGACCCGAAGATCAGTTGATTTTGCGCGACTGTATGCGCCGCAAGAGTTTACTCGACAGTTTTCTGGAGGTTCCCAAAAAGCAGCGCAACAGCGATTGGTTCCAACGAAATTTACAAATGTTTGTAGCCGTTTGCGATACCCACGGCAAGGTCGCCCAGCAGCACCACCACCAGTTGGTAGAAAAGTTTATCCAGCGACCCGCACACGACGGCGATCACAGCCAGCAGACTGATCTGACAGCTAGCGGGCCACCACTCGAAGTACTACTGAGGAGTTTGAAAAAACTCTGCGATATGCGCTCTGCCTGCGGTGATGCTAACGGTATCGAGACGCGTTATGCCGATATTCAGCAACTCAGGGAGTACCTGTGATGATGCGCGAAAAATATGCCGAACAGCGCGGCATATATTTACTTAGTCACTCGATTGGGCTGCCCTTAAAGCAATCACAAGCCGACGCCGACGACGCCTACTGGCGAGCTTGGAGACAGGCCGACACAGACATATGGCCGCAGTGGTTTTCCGGTATCGACAACTTTAGACACCAACTCAGCGAGCTCCTGCAGACGCAAACGAAAAATATTTGCCCGCAAACCAACATCTCTAGTGCTGTCGGCAAAGTTATTTTTTCATTGCCCGCCACCGCCTCGAAAAAAGTCATCCTACTGTGCGAAGACGACTTTCCATCGATTGGTTATGCGCTGCAACAATCTCATCATATCGGCTATCAGTTGCGCTACTTGCCCAAGGACGCGGATCTCCACGATGTTGCAACTTGGGAGCAACATCTTACTGGCGATGTCGGGCTATGCCTAATTACCCATGTGCAATCTAATACTGGAAGGCGACTACCAGTCGCACAGATTACGGAAATTGCGCGACAGAGGAGCATACTATCGCTGGTCGATATTGCTCAATCAGTTGGCATAGTGCCGATTAACATCACCCAATGGCAGGCAGATTTTATCGTTGGTTCCTGTGTAAAGTGGTTGAGTGGCGGGCCTGGAGCCGGTTTTTTGTGGGTCGATTCTGCAATGATCGAACGCTGCGAGCCGCGGGATGTTGGCTGGTTTTCGCACCAAGCACCGTTTGAATTCGATATTCACGAGTTTCGCTATGCCGAAGATGCATTACGTTTTTGGGGCGGCACACCCTCAGTACACCCATTTCTAGTCGCCGCCAGTAGCCTGCAATTCGTCAATAGTGTCGGTATTGCGCATATCGAAGCGAACAATGTCGCACTCAGCAGTTGCATTCTGGAGCAGATAAAACCGGAGTACTTGGTATCGCCACGCGCCCATCATCAGCGCGGTGGCACCTTGATCCTGCACTTCGGCGATCACCACACGGCAGTCACCGAGAGCCTCGAGCGTCACGCTGTGCAGTTTGATGGCCGCGCCAAGGGCATCCGCCTATCGCCTCATCTGTGCAATAGCCCAGCACAGATCGCACATTTACTAGACATCCTCGAATCTGCCCAGTTAGGCGTTTAAATACCGCCTTTGACTCGCGCGCCGTCGTGCCACTGGCCCTCGATCACTGTGCCCTGGGAGGATGTATAAACGCCACTACCATGGCGTTTACCATCGACAAAATCTCCATTGTAGGACTCCCCACTTGGATACCGATAGCCACCACTGCCGTTCAGCTTACCATGTAACCAAGTACCCTCGAAAACCGTGCCGTCAGCCAGCGTAGATATGCCGTTGCCCTGGCGTTGACCATTCAAAAACTCACCCTCGTAGACCGCGCCACTGGCATGCCTCGACATACCGTTGCCCGTGCGCTTACCATTCTTCCAGTCGCCTTCGTAGATAGCGCCATCCGGGTAGGTGTAGCGCCCCACACCATGGCGTTCATCGGCCACCCAGTCCCCGGCATAGACGGCACCACTAGTATGCGTATAGGTGCCGACACCATTCCGCTTACCAGCCACCCAATCGCCCTCGTAGACTGTACCCAATGCCCAAGTATACTTGCCATGTCCTTGGTAGAGACCATCAATAAATTCGCCGTCATAAATATTACCATTATGAAAAGCCATACGTTGATGTATAGATGCGCTCGCCAATCGTTGGCGTGTTACGGACTGCAGTGATGTTTTAGGCTGGTCGATCATCTATTGGCCTCCCTTAAATATTGCCCTCTGGCGGCACACATACCACCGCGGTTGTCGCTAATCAATAAATTGTCATGCCCTAACTAACATGCAATAACTAGGTTCTTATGCGTTCTCGATTGGCGAACATATCGCCTCGGTTAACGAGGATTGAATCGCGCCGCGAATTGATTAACATCTTGTTATCGATCATCGCCGCCGTGTTTTCTACCGACTCCTGCATCAGATCCATGATCCGTTCGGCATTATCCCCAGCGTTGGCAGTCAATTCATCCATCGTCGCAGAATTCCCCTCGATCAAAGCCTGAGTAATCTCGACCGTAGCCAGTG
>JAPKCN010000197.1 GCA_028822945.1 Porticoccaceae bacterium
CCAAATAAGCCGCGAGAAATAGCGCGTCGAGACTTGCGGTCAACGCCTAGATAAATCGATGCAAAGCAGCTAGCCACGACTCCGGATCAGCTTAGTTGGAGCCCAATCTGTGGTGACTGCGATGGGTTGTGAAGATCAGGTTTTGTGGCACATCACTGCCTGTCACAACTACGAGGAACTGCTGCTCAGTGCAAATTTTTCTCTGCAGGTGTTAGCTAAGCTGAACGAGCTCAATTCAGCAGTTAAGGCGAAATGCCCCGTGACAACAAGTTGATCACCGGTTGGGACTGCACTTGGCGCCCGCGACTGCATTAACTCTTGCAATTACAGCGGGGCACCGTTGTCGCCGAGTAACTGCACAGTATGGCGAATATGCTTGCTTAACTTGCATTTGTAGCGACCTAGCTCTCTTAACGAGAAACTGCCATACCGATCATCGTCAGTGCCGTCAAACGCCGATATCGGCACCTAAAGAAACAAAAACGCCCCACCGTTATTAAATTGCAATGTACCCTCGTGCCGCTCAGTAAGGTGAGCGTAAGCCGCAGCGACGATCAAACATACACCTTGGGCAATCGCCCAATGACCGACGTAACGCGCAAATAGGTGCATCGCTAAAAAATGCCGTTGACGCAACGCTGCTAAAAGGAAAAGTCATTAGTCGTGACTTAGCAATAGGTGTACGGCGGAAATTCTGGCGTCACACCGGTGCAGCAATCGCAATCTTCGAGATCTCCCAAGCCGGAGACATACTCGTGATCATGGGTGAACACACCCAGTGTATAAAGAGATACCGCCGTCCGACCTTATCCGGCATAGCTTTTTTCCGATAACCACTTTGAACTACATAAATTTTTAAATTCGCATCCTTAGGATCTCTGTAGCCATAAATTGGGAAACTATCCGCAGCCCAGTTTATATGGGCAACCGCGGCCCCTGTAACGAGTCATTCGAGAAAGCCCTCCGGAATACCACAACAATGATACTCTCCACATGGTTACGCGTGGGCATGGTTGTGGACTTCGCCAAAGTTAAAAGCATCCTGGCCGAGTGCCTCGATACTCCATACGCTCTGCATTAGCGGCTCTAACGCGCATTTGGCGTCCCCATCACGGCAGGTGTCTGCGGTGCCAGCAACAATCTCAACGTCATTTAGCCCACAACGTACTTCACCGAGCAGCGCAACAAGTTGCTGGAGTGAGGCGGTCAATTTTGGCTGTAATAAGAAACTCGCCTTAACCGCCTGGGTGGAAATGCTATTTGGATTATGCGTATTTGGAAATTCGGCCACCTGATGATCGGGTATACTATCTACGAAAAGCTTGCGCAGATCGACGTTGCAGCTCCAGTCAACCGTGCTCTTTATGTTTACCGATGCTGAATTATTAAAGGCGTCGTAGCTGGAAAAACACTTGACGCCAGCGGCGACGCTGTTTGCCCATGTAGGTGAATCTGCAAACTCTGCGACAACAGTTACCGCTGACGAAGGGCCGCCGACTCCACGACTGTTTGTCGCGGTCACCAATCAGTTATAAGTGCCTCCGTTGGACAAATTCCCCAAAAGAAATCAGACTACTGACCGTACTCTCGGTGATCTATTCAGATTCGGCGACTCAGGTCGTACCGAAAGCTATAAGAATCGTACTAGCAACATCGATTGGCGCGTTAAACGCCACAGTTACCAAGCAGGCAATATCAGCGTTGGTAATAGTTTTAGTTGTCAGATCACCAGGTATGCTTGCACTCGGAGCAACCGCACTCATCGTTATGGCTGCAGCTTCACCCCGACGCGCTCGCTCAGTAAAATAAGAGTTACACCTTTTGATACAGCGCAAATATTTTTCATCTCAATCAAACGTACTTTTGAAATCCGGTTAAATTATCGACTACCTCCATGATGGGCTAGAGATTTGCGCTGTAACTTACCACCTCAGCCTGTGTTTTAGTTCGAACATGGCGCCTAATCAGAAAATAGTAAAGGGGTTTATTCCAAGTGCGTAAAAAATAAGTAACCACCGTCGACATCGGAAAAATCCGTCGACCTACGACCAACGTACGTATCTACATATGATTTAAAGCTCCTTTTAGACGCGTCCGTCACTGACAGTCGCGACTATGCGGTTGTAACATGTTTATCGACTCACAACAAACATATAAGTCATTGTTATTAATAGGATTTAACGGCTTGCGATGAAGCCGCGTTGAGTCGTAAAATGGGCACCCAGCGGAGGCCGCAGAATCCGCCACTCGACAACCGGCGGAGCAGGCCACACTACCATGAATTTTTTTCAGCATCCTACAACACTAGCGACTGGCGACAAAAACCATTGGGCTGAATTGCACGCCGCGGGCCGAACGCTGGCAATTGCCGAGCATGCCATGCACTACGATGGTCTGACCATGGTCGTGACCAACTCGGCGCGCGAATCAGCTGCCCAAGCTCAAGCACTGGGGTTCTTTGCGGCGGACCTTCCAATCTATAGTTTTCCAGATTGGGAGACTTTGCCCTACGATATATTTTCACCCCATCAAGATATTGTATCCGCGCGTCTGCAAACTCTAGCTCGTTTACCGCAGGCCGGACGCGGAGTATTGTTAGTGCCACTTCAAACTCTTATGCATCGCTTGGCGCCGACCGACTTTGTCGCCTCGCGCACCTTTAGCTACAGTGTCGGTGAACTTATCGATCGCGAGACCCTACGCCAACAACTTAGCCATGCCGGCTATTGCAAAGTAGATACTGTATATGGTCATGGCGAATACGCCTTCCGTGGATCGATTATCGACATCTACCCAATGGGGTGTGTTACACCGTTTAGGATCGATCTCCTAGACGACGAAATTGAGTCGCTGCGGCTGTTCGATGCCGAGACCCAACGAACCACCGAAACAGTTGCGGACCTACAACTGCTCCCGGCACGAGAATTTGCCCTCGACAAAGATGCTATCAATTTATTTCTCAACAACTGGCACGATAAATTCCCCAATAGCCCAGCAAACTGCCCTGTCTACCGAGACATTTCTGCCGGTATGGCGCCGCAGGGCATTGAGTATTTTTTGAGCTTGTTTTTTCAACAGACCGCTACGCTGTTCGATTACTTGCCCGATAACGTCAGACTTATGAGTTTTAGCGGTATCGAAGAAACCGCTGAACAATTTTGGCATGACGTGATCGCACGCTATAGCGATTATGGTGTCGACCCCGAGCGCCCAATATTGCCGCCCGCCGAAGTCTTTGTGCCACGTGAGGTTCTGTTTCAACGAATCCGTCAATTGCCGAGAATCGTTCTGCATGAAGGTGCCAAGCGCGCCTCACAGGGAACATTTAACCATCGCATCTTAAATGTGCCCGACATAAGCGTGGACCCACATGCTAGCGCAGCGGCGATTAAATTACAGGCTTTTTTAGCTGTAGAAGTCGACAGACCTGCCTGCCGCGTGTTGTTTTGTGCTGAGTCGGCAGGGCGTCGCGAGGTCCTCTCTGAACTCCTGGGAGATATCGGTGTTCAGCCAGAAATATGCCCCGACTGGCAGACCTTTAGGCATTCCGATATACGCTGCGGCATCACTACATTTGCTATCGATCAGGGGCTGTACTGCCCAAATCAGGGCGTCTGCCTAATTACCGAAGGCGAGCTGTTTGGACAGCAAGTCATGCAGCGGCGGCGACGCACGAAGGCGTCGCAAACACCTGATTATGTGTTTAAA
>JAPKCN010000029.1 GCA_028822945.1 Porticoccaceae bacterium
GTATAGACTAATCAACCTCGATTGGGGACATATTTATGGTTGAATTTGGCCTGCTCAATTGGATAATTGTAGCATGTTACGCGATTGGTTCGCTGATGCTTGGCGTCTTTTTAAGCCGGCGCGTAAAAACTGCAGAACACTACTATTTGGGTGACCGGACCACGCCATGGTGGGCAATTGGACTTTCGGTGATGGCCACTTATGTTGGCGCATTATCATTCTTGGGCGGGCCCGCTTGGGCCTATACCGAAGGGTTTTCGGTCATCTTCATTCATATTAATTACCCGATAGCGATTTTCATTGTGATCTCGGTGTTTCTGCCATTTTTTTACAACAGCGGTGTTGCCACCATATACGAGTACCTCGAAAGGCGTTTCGGTAAGTTATCGCGCGGCGTCATGTCGGCGATTTTCTTATTTGGTAATATTGCCTATTCTGGGATTATGCTCTACACGACCGCATTAGTGATTGAATTTGTCACAGGTATCGATGTAGTCATGGCTATTTGGATTGTCTCGGCTATTGCAGTGACCTACACCCTATTAGGCGGTATTTCCGCAGTTATCTGGACCGACGTTATTCAGAGCGTGATACTGTTTATAGGCGCTGTTATCCTGCTGTTATTGTTACTCGATGCGCTGCCATTGCCACTTTGGCAGACATTGGGCGAACTCAAGGCGGCAGGTAAAACTAATCCGTTTGATACGTCGACCGACCCAAGCAGAGTGTCGACTATCTGGACCGGTATTGTCGCAATGTCGATCTATCACGTCGTAGTTTATGGCGTAAATCAAATGATGGTGCAGAGAACGCTTGCCGCTAAATCTCTCGGTGACGCAAAAAAAGCCTATATCCTGATGGGCTACGCAGCATTTTTCATTTTTGCGCTATTTTTTCTACTGGGCCTGTTGCTAAATGCCTTTTATCAGGGTGCGGAGTTCGAAAATGGCAACACGATTATGCTCGAGTTTGTCGCGCTGGCTGACATTCCGGGTGTAATGGGGCTTATTACTGTGGCGATTGTTGCGGCGGCCATGTCGAGCTTGGACTCGAGTCTCAACTCGATGGCGACCGTGACTACGATCGACTTCTACCAGCAATACCTGAAACCGCATAAAACGTCGCAGCACTATCTCCAAGCATCGAGAATATTTACCGTAGTTTGGGGTTTTTTAATTGTTGGTCCGGCGATCATCTTTACCGGAAGCGATGGCTCAGTGCTGGAGGTTCTGAGTAAGTTGGGATCATTTTTTGTCGGCGCCAAGCTATCGATGTATTTCCTCGGATTCTACTCCAAACACACCACCGAGCGCGGTCTATTGGTGGGCGTTGCGGCGGGGTTTGCGACTCTTTGGTATGTCGAGTACCACATGGCGATTGCATGGCCTTGGTATTGCGCCATTGGCGGGCTGGTCAGTCTAGTAGTCGGTTGGTCGAGCAGTATTGTGATTGACGGTTTTCAGGAGGAGTTTCACCCCTATACAGTGCAGGGTCAAAAACGCCTATTTGAGGAAAATGGCTGGCCGATTAAAAAGGATGGTTGGTATGTTTTGCCCGGTAAAATCGATCCCAGCAGCTATGGACTACTGGCGTTTTTCATCGCTTGCCTGGCGAGTTTGTATGCCCTTCAGGCGTTGCTATAGCCGCGCCGGTTTGAGCGCTGACTAAATATGTCCCCGTGCCTATCTTTCGATTATTGTGAACATGTTACGGATTACCCGGTGCTGGACATGCGTTAGCCTGATTATTAACCATCGTGTGCAGTTGCGCGCTGTGAATCGCGTTGCTCCCAACCCAGGCCCTGAAACGGGTCGACGCCAAGTTGCTGCATAATCGAGGGGAAATCCACCATCACCCAGTTGTCATTAATTTTGCCATCGACGACTTTCCAAAAATCCATGTAGCGTATTTCGACTTTTTTGTGGGTTGGCTGGATGCCCATAAAGACGCCAGAGTGAACTGCCTCTTGGCGTCCGAAAGCCGCGCACCACTCGCCCTGGGTGACGCGCGCCTCGTCGATACAGACTTTATCGGAAAAGGCGGCTTGAAAAGGCCGCTGCCAATTATCCTGAAACTCCTGTAGTCCGACCTTGTGACCACAACCAGCATTGCCGATCCAGCGAAATGCCTGGTTAAAAAAACGTCCCATATCATCGATATCGTGATCGTTGAGGCCATCAACCATGGCCTCGATGACCGACAGTGTTTCACTCGTCTTGGTGAGGTCATTGTCTTCCGTTAGTACGGCCTGCGCGGGTCTGTTTTTTTTCATAATGGAGTACTTTTGCGATTTAATGGATGCGCTAAATTGCTTTGCAGCGCTCGAGGATGTCGATTCCCTGCTGTTTTAACCACCAGGGCAGATCGATAAGAACCCAGTTCTCAGCCAGCTTGTCGCCATCCCGGCGATAGACATCGACAACGCGCATATCCACGCGTAAGTCATTTCCCGGCAGGCCTAAAAATCCCCCTTTGGGGGTATGCGTTAGATTTGGCCAGCCAAACCAGCACGCGTATGAGCCCTCCGCATAGCGGCAGATATGGCCGTTGTAGGTTTTGTCTTTTAAACCTTCGCGGAAGGGGTAGGAGTGCTGCTCTTGGTAGCGCTCGATGGTATAGGTCGATCCGATACCCGCCGGCCCGTACCAACTCATGTCAGCGTGCCAACAGCTCTCCAAAACAGATGCTGGATAGCGGTCTTCGCCCGAGTGGTTCAGGACATCTAAATCGGCGATCATCTGATTCAGCAATGTCATAGTAAAGGCCGATTCAGCTGGGTCTTGCCGGTCGCGTTGAATGCCGTCATGAGTCTTGGGTCCAGGCACAATTGTCGCTGCGCCGGTCTGCATCGGCAGCGGATTGATGCCAGCTTGATGCATAACGCCAATAATGTCGCAAAAAAAGCCGCTGCGCAGGATTTTTCCATTAGCGACATTATGAAATTCGGCATAGCGTAGATACGCCATTTTTCCGGTCGGCGGAATACCCAGCCACGGTTTGTCGCGCAGTCCCTGAAAGTGCCCCATGCTGGTCACCCACTGGCTGCCATCGACCTCGTTGGTGCCCGCCATGAAGACATCCTGGCGGCGCTGAACTGGTGACCAGGCGTTTAAAAACGGTTTCCAGAACGCCTCCGCCACACCTGCGGCGTTGGCCTGCTCGCCAAATGGATAGACCCCGTACCAGTGATAATTGTCGGCGGTGTACTCGGCGATGACATCACCGATATCCCTAATATCGGTTAGCTCAAGGGCGTTGAAGTAATCCAGTATGAGTTGTTTATTGTCGCTGTGATCGTTAATAAGCCTAAATCTCCCGTGCGTTTTGGAGTAGATCGACGCCAAACTGTTGAAATAAATCAAGCATATCGACAAATACCCAGTTTTCAACAAATTTGTCGTCGCGGCGCAGCCAAAAGTCCATGCCGTTAAAGGTTACGTTGTTATCGGTGGCTTCGACGTTTAGATAGCGGCCAAGATGTTTGGCCTTGACGCCGGCCCAAGCCGATGACGCGACAAAATCACCGTCGGCGAATAGGCTGTCAAGATCTTGCACCAGGCGATCTGGGTAGGCTTCGAGCCACGGTTGCTGATGGTATTGTTGGAATTCCGCAAGGCTTAGACAGGCGCCGATACCGCCCGGACCATACCATTTGACATTGCTATGAAAAAACTCATCGACGCCCATACTCGACAGGCTCTGTTGGTCAAAATTATTGAGGCCATCGAATAAAAAATCGCGGATCAGATTCATCGATAGGTCCGTTTTTGCCGCAGCGCTGTCACCGAGTTGCACGCCCTCGATAGCCGTTGGCGGTGGGTAGACGAAATCTATACCGCGGCTTGGGGGTAGAGGGTTCCTGCCGATCTGCTGGAGAAAATCGACGATGTCTATAAGCGTATAACTCTCAACTATGAGGTTGTCTTCAAAGCGAAAAAAATCGCCCCAGCGTAAGCGAACAGGCTGCCCAGTGGGCGGCAATCCGAGCCATTCCCGGCTAAAGGTGGCGCAGTAATAGCCGGTAGCACCTACCCAGTAACGGCCATCGAAAGAGTTGTCGGCTTTGCCATGGCTGTCGCCTCCGACCAGCATGTGCGTCTCTCGGCGCAAGTCAGAAAAAGCGTTTGTCAACGGTTGCCAAAAACTGCTCAGCCACTGCTGAAAGCTATGGCATGATTGGAATGGCTGGGGGCCATGCCAGGTGAAATTATCAGCCAAATGTGCCGCCATGACCACTGCCGCTGTAGCCGGTTTTTCCAGCGCTTGAAAGTGCTTAGCGATAATTTTTTTTTGCGACAAGGCCAATTCCTTAAAGATTATTATGGGCGGCCATTTGCATGCCGATAGCGACAATGTACTTCGAATGCAAAAACAAAGTCAAATGTTTTAAGGGGGCTTGTATACATGTCGCTCAGGCTCCTCAATCGAATGCCTTGTACCGCGCATTTAGGTCCACAAACGCTTGACTTAAGAGCGCTAGATAAGTATTTTCGCCGCCTTCGCAAGCGTCCATTAGGCGGCTGGTGACGCATTTAATAGGACTTAATGCACGGTCAAAAAATGTGAATAAAGCGCGACTGAAAAATCCTGTGCTTCCCACTAAAAAATCGCTGGGCTATACTTAATTGCAGAGAGTAGATCGATTGATAGACTGGGTGCTGACAGTCGCAAGCGGCGATTTTAGCATTCGTCAACGCCATTGGCGGCACTGCGACACAGCCAACCCGGTCGGATAAAAACCGCCACCGATAGTCGAGAGATAAGCTATGGTTAAACAGCCGACAATTAAAGCCAGTGCGGCAAGCGCTATGCTCGATGGCAAACGCGCTACCTCATACGATGTTGCGCGCGTCGCCGGGGTCTCGCAGTCGGCGGTATCGAGATGCTTTAAGTCAGGTGCGAGTATATCTGCAAAAACTCGTGTTAAGGTAGAGCGGGCGGCGGAAACACTGGGCTATCAGCCCAATGCAATCGCCCGAGGTCTGATCTCTGGGCGCTCTAATATTGTGGCTGTGCTGATTACCGAACTGACTAACCTCAACTACCCGCAAGTGCTTTCCGAGTTGCATCGAAAATTTTCTGAGTGCGATATTCGCATTCTGCTATTTACCCTCGACAAAGAGAGCGATGTCGACAAGGTATTGGATAAAGTGTGGCAATATCAGGTGGATGGCATCATTGCCGCAGCGCAGTTCACCGAGGGCCAGATAAGCGCCTGTCAGGAGCGAGGTATTCCGCTGGTATTTTATAACCGTATTTATCCGCAAAGCACTGTTTCCTCAGTTTGTTGCGATCATCGCGAGGGCGAGCGGGCTCTCGTCGAGGGTCTGCTAAACGAGGGGCGCAGCGCATTTGCCGTAATGAGTGGGCCAGTAGATTCTACGGTAAGTGCGGCGAGAACTCAGGGAGCGGTCGATCGCCTGGAGGGTTTTGCTAAACACATCGTCGAACTCGAGGGCGACTACAGCTATGGTCTAGCCTGTCGTCTAACCCGCCAGATCATGGCCGATGGTGATTTTAAGCCAGATGCCTTTGTATGCACTAACGATATTATGGCGATGGGTTGTCTGGATACGTTAAGGATTGAATATGGCGTTGCCGTACCTAGTGATATTGCAGTGGTCGGTTTTGATGGTGTCGATGCTGCGGCCTGGCTAAACTATGATTTGACCACCGTGGTGCAGCCGCTGGAGCGCATGGTGCAGGCGGCAGTTAATATGCTACTAGAGCGTATTAAAGAACCTAAATTACTTGCCGAAAAACGCTTGTTCGCTGGCGATATCCGCCACGGCAGCAGTGCCATACTCCGTTGAGTATGGTACAAATTAGCACTTACGTACGCGGCTCAAAATTTGAGGTGCCGCTGTTATTTCTGCCCGGCTCTCTTTGTGATAAACGCTTATTTAGCGCACAAATTGAGTATTTTACGGGCTTGCGCGAGGTCTATGTCGGTGATTTTGGCGGCTGCGCTTCGATCCACGAGATGGCGTTAAAAATGCTCGCCGAGGCACCGCCAAAATTTGCCCTTGCCGGACTCTCGATGGGCGGTATTGTCGCCTTTGAAATGTACCGTCGGGCTCCCCAGAGAATCGATCGACTTGCACTTTTAGATACCAACCCGCGCGCCGAACTGGCCGAGCGAGTGGGCATACGCCAACAACAGACGCAGCATATTGCGGATGGCGGCGATGCCGCATTGGCGGCCTTCACCCGCGCCGAATTGCTACCTACATACGCCACTAGCGGTGCGCACAGTGCGCGTCTTGAAGCGTTAGTGCTGGCGATGGCCAATGCAGCAGGTTCCGCAGAGTTCGTTAATCAGTGGCGCGCACTCGAGCACCGCCCCGATAGTTGGCCAACATTGCGGCAGATCGCATGTCCCACGTTGATTTTGTGCGGCGAGCAGGACGCTCTGTGCAGCGCTGACTTGCACCGCGAAATGGCAGCGGAGATCTCTAGCGGGCAGCTCGAAATTGTTGCCGATGCTGGTCATCTGAGTACCCTAGACGCTCCCCAGCACGTTAACCGAGCGCTGCATCGATGGCTCGAGTAAACCTAGACTAATTGAGAGCAACCAATATGGCACTATCTAATCCACACAATAATTTCCGTCGGCGGCTGCTCGCCGGAGACTGCCTAATAGGCACCTTTGTCAAAACTCCATCGATGATGGTTGCCGAAGTGCTGGCTAGTACCGACTTGGATGTGGTCTGTATCGACGCCGAACACGCACCATTTGATCGCGCCGCAATAGACGGTTGCTTGCTGGCTTACCGGGCGGCAGAGATGCCGGCATTGGTGCGAGTGCCATCGGCTGCGCCGGAACAGATTCTGAACGCGCTCGACTGCGGTGCCACTGGGGTATTGGTACCGCATGTCGATTCGGCTAAAAAAGCTAGCGCCTGTGTTGCGGCCTCGCGCTACGGTAGCCGTGGCCGTGGTTATGCCGGTTCGACTCGCGCCGCGGGTTATGGCGGGGGCAGCATCGACGACAATATTGCGCTCAATCACGCCGAAACAGCGGTTATTGTGCAGATTGAGGACCTCGCTGCGCTCGAGCAGATTGAGGCGATTGCCAGCGAGGACGGCATCGATTGCCTATTTATTGGCATGATGGATCTAAGCGTTGCGCTGGGCGCCAGTAGTGCCGCCGATCCGCGGGTGGTCAATGCGGCTGAAAAAGTTTGTGCAGCAGCTATCGCACAAAATAAATGCTTGGGAATTTTTGTGCCGAACATTGCGAGTATCGAATATTGGCGGAAGCGTGGCGTTACCCTGTTTTTAATGTCTTCCGATCATGCTTTTATCAAGCAGGGTGTGGCCCAATTGACCGCCGATGCGCGTGCCAATTTTTGACTGCGCCAATCGATGAGTGATTATCCGTTTCTACCCGATAGCCTGATGGCACTTCTGCGGCAGGTCGACACGCCGACGGTCTGTAATGCCATCGAAGTCGTCTATGGCAAGCGCGGATTTGATCGTTTTACCCGCGGCACTATGCAACACTCAAACCCCGCTGCAAGGCCAATTGTCGGGCTGGCTAGAACGGCGAAAATCGCCGGATTAGAGCCACCAAAAGAGTCCGCCACAATTATTCGGGCGCGCCGAATGGACTATTTTCGGTCGATGGCTGCTGGCCTATCGCCGACCGCTGCCGTGATTGAAGACCTCGATTATCCAAATTGCATCGCCGGCTGGTGGGGCGAGGTGCAGGTGGCAGTGCATCGCGGCCTAGGCCTTGCCGGTGCGTTGACAAACGGCGTAATGCGCGATCTTGATGCGCTAGACGATGAATTTCCTGTACTTGCCGGCTCGATTGGCGTCAGTCATGGCTTTGTGCATGTAGTCGAAATTGGCACGCCGGTAGATATCTTGGGTTTGCGCGTGGTGCAGGGAGAATTGATCCACGCCGATCGTCACGGTGCTTTGGTCATACCCAGTGAGATCACCTTGCAACTCGAACAGGCGATCGCCAGCGTTGTTGCCAGCGAGGAGACTATTTTAGGTCCGGCGCGCGCGGCCGACTTTACCATCGAAAAGCTCGAGCATGCATGGAGCGAATTTGAACAGCGGCGAACCTAGTCAAGTGATGTGTTGATCAGATCACCGAGAATATGCGTGACCCGGAGACTGCCGGCAGCGGTCGAGGCGCGCCTGAGCGGGCGTTATGATGTGCGCTTAAATGCAGACGACAAGCCACTGGATAGCGCGCAACTGAGGGCTGCAATGACCGACTATGATGCGCTGATAGCGACGGTCAGCGACTGCCTAGATAGGCGAGTGCTCGACGTGCCGGATCGCCGTGTTCAGTTAATAGCCAACGTCGGCGTCGGCGTCAGCAATATTGATATCGACTACGCACGCCGTGAGGGTATTGCGCTGTCGAATACCCCCGATGTACTCACCGATGCCACCGCCGACATTGCCTTGCTATTGATTCTCGCATCAACCCGGCGCGCCTTTGCCGCCGAGCAAAAACTTCGGCGTGGCGACTGGCGTGGTTTTTCGTTGGTCGACGGGCTCGGCATTAGTGTTCGCGGTAAAATGCTGGGCGTTGTTGGCATGGGTCGCATCGGCCGAGCAACCGCGCGGCGCGCGCATTTTGCTCTGGGTATGCAGGTTACTTTTTACAACCGTTCGCCGATTGCCGACCCGCTTTTGGAGTTCGGCTTTGCGGCGCACCAAGTGGACAGTATCGACAGCTTAATGGCCACTGCCGATGTGGTTTCGATACATCTGCCCGGCGGTATAACTGAGCCGCTGATCGGCGCCAGGCAAATTGCTCAAATGAAATCTAGTGCACATCTAATTAATACTGGACGCGGCGACAGTATCGATCAGCAAGCTCTGATTGCGGCATTACTTGACGGCCGCATAGCCGGCGCCGGACTGGATGTTTTTGCCGACGAACCAGATGTGCCAGAGGTATTAATGCAACTCGATAATGTTACGCTGCTGCCGCACATTGGCTCCGCCACCGAGGAGGCGCGCACTGCTATGGGTATGCTGGCGGCCGATAACCTAGACGGATTTTTTGGTGGCATAGGCTTGATTAATGCGGTGTTATAGGCGCGCAATACACGGCTTATGTAGCGCTGGCCATATCCATCTATAAGGTTAACGCCCCTAAGTCGCGGGCGATAACATCGTCTTCGGCCCATACGTCTGGGGCCAGCGCGGCGTACTCTCCAGGGTACAAGTAACACCTAAGACCGGCTTGCACAGCGGCCTGCTGGTTACTTCTGGTATCTTCAATCGCGATCGCTTGATCTGCGCTGATAGCCAGCGTGGTGAGGGCATAACGAAAGACTTCAGGGTCTGGTTTTAGCTGATTTATATCGCTCATATTGGTGATCAGGTCAAATTGAGTAAAATCGATAAAATCCGCAAGGCCAGCTGTGATAGTTGCCAAGGTGTGGGGTGTGGTGGTGGTTAAAAACGCGATTTTGATATTGCGCTCACGGCATGTCTGAATGATCTCAACGCAGCCGGGCCGAGGTTTGATACCGTTTTTTACCAGCTGTTCAAAGACCACCTGCTTATCATTGTGAATCTTGGCGATTTGTGTGTCGCTAAGGGCTCCGTCAGAAAATTGCGCGAGTCTTTTTTGACCGCCCGGATCGGCGAGCATACCGCAATAGGTCCCGATATTCCAATTCCAGTTTAAATTATTGATTTTAAACGCTTTATTGTAGGCTTGGCGCTGTAGTTCCGAGGTCTCCGCGAGCACCCCGATAGAGCCGAATAAAAGAGCTTTCATTACTATTAATCATCCATAAGCGGGTTAAATTATCATCAGTTAACGGTCGGATTTAGCGACCTTGGTTCGACCGGGTCATTGGGCCTTGTCGGCGACCCGCAACATGACGCGCAAGGGATGCGGCGGTGCAGCACGCCTCACTGCGATAGCCCGAGTGCGTTTTGGTTTAGACATCTGCCGACGCTTGTTTGGCTGCGCTAATCGCCGATACAGCACGTTTAAAAATGACCAAGGGAGATGCTAGCAGATGGGCACTAACCATGCAATTTTGGGTTGTGTCAGCTGGGTCTGCGGTTCTTTTGTATTGTTCATCACTATAGATGGTGCAAAACATAGCGCCCTTAAGAGTTATCGCTATTGCCGCTGACCTAAAATTTTAAATCCTCGGAAAAATTTAGCTGGTCGTACCACAGATATAAGCGTATTACATGGGCGCCGCGAGCGCGGTTTTTTCGAAGCCGCGGGCTAGGCATTTCATCTTCGGTTGTCGGTAGCCACATGACGCCCAACGATCTAAGTTCCTCTGGCGAAAGTGGATCGGCGGCGCAGGGATCACACAAATGCCGTGTGAGGGTACAAATAACGCCGGCGCAAAAAAGCAACAAAGCAGATTGCGGTGTTGAGGCGTGCCGACTTCACCGCGATCATGAGATCGATACCGGTGATAAAAACTAGCAACAACAGCTCATGTCCCCACTACCCCGATGATAACAAACCGTCTTTTGAGGTAAAAAGCATGACGACGATGGCAATGTTGACAGCGTTAAAAAAGTGCTAGCCAAGATAGGTTAACAGCCATTTGTTGAAGATTGCCAGTAGCGCGGCCACTGCCTATTATTAAATTGTCGGTGCGCAGCAATAGAGATAGCGATAATCCGGTTATGACAGCGCTTTGCCAACCACGTTCGCGCCGGTTGCGGATAATTGGTATGGCTGACGGCAAAATAATCAATCTGACAGCCAAAGCAAGCGCTGATCCAGAGCAGGTTTTCTGCCAGCAAAACGGTTAAGTAATTGCGTGCGAGCCCGCATAGCAAAAAGGTCGATTAACAAACTGTTTGCCAGTAGCGAAAATCGCCAACAGGACTGCTATTGCCGACCTGTTGCAATCGGCCTTAGTGGAGCCCGAGAATATCCCCAGCTAAGCAGGACACCGTCGTGTGGAGCGATTTTTTTTGCCGCTAGCGAGAAACTACTTCTTATCGGTTAAAGTTGTCTATGCGATCCATGCCGCCATTCCTATGATGCCCGCCGATGTGCAAAACTGCTCAGATATCTGCGCCCCAACACGCTATTGGTATCTTTTATACAGCACAAATTACCGGTGCCGAAGCACTTTGCATGCCGCCAATAGGATCTTGTTTAAGTCGCCGGCGCCATCTGCTAAAATCAACAACTGCCAACCTAGTGCGTCTTATACTCCAGAACTCAACCTTTACAACGTAGGGAGCCGCATTTGAAAGTTCTTGCCAGCGCCACTTTTATGCACCGTGATTGCTTGTGAATAATATTTCGGGGCGCTGGAAATTGGGTTTTGCACTGGCCCTCACAGCGGCCGCCATGTGGGGTTTGATACCCATTGCATTAAAGGGCATGTTGTCGTTGCTCGATCCCATTACGACGACATTTTTCCGCCTTTTTTTAGCTGGAGCGATTCTCACACCGTTACTAATTTTTGGCAACCAACTGCCTAATCGAGCGAAACTTCTGTCGCCAAAATTAGCTCTGCGCTTGGTGGGTACCGGCGTACTGGTGGCCGGCAATTATGGATTGTTTTGCTTTGGCCTTGAAAAGACCACTCCCGAAGCGGCTGAAGTGATGATTCAGATCGCGCCAATGCTACTTTTATTGGCGGGCCTATGGATTTTTAAAGAGTCGTTTTCAGCGATGCAATGGGCTGGATTTGCCTGCTTCGTCTGCGGTCTGTTGCTGTTTTTTAACCATCATTTAAAAGACCTTTTTATCGCTTTTAACGCCTATGGTTTGGGTATGTTGATGGTGGCTATGTCCGGCGTGTGTTGGGCAGGTTATGCCGTTTCGCAAAAGTTTTTGTTGCGTGAGTTCAATCCCCAAGAGACCATGATGGCGTTTTATTGGGTCGGAACCTTGGCATTGCTGCCGTTTTGCAACTTCACGCCACTACCCCTCTTCGACCTCTGGCAGTGGTTGCTGTTGCTGGCATGTGGCGTCATTACGTTGATTGCCTATGGCAGTTTCGCCGAATCCTTGATGCATATCCAGGCGTCTAGAGCGAGTGCGCTGATCGCGCTGAGTCCGCTGTTGACCATGGCGATCATGCAATCTATCCCACTCGACGGCATTCGAGCGGAACCGCTTGGATGGCTTTCATTGATCGGGGCATTGATGGTAGTGATCGGTTCGATGGCCACGGCGATGGCCGTCAAGCGGGCCTGACAACGCTGGTAGTGAAGCTACGATGTCGACTGAGGGATCCGGGAGGCGGGCATACGTGCAAAGTTACTATAGGAACCCTAAGGGGCTGATTAGCTGGGCTAAAAAGCGCACTAGAGTGACTATTACGGCCTCAGTACATGCGGTCGGCGAATTGCGGATGGGTCTAAAAAGTGGGTTGAAACGTGGGTTCTACTGAAAAATCGCACAAATAGAACCCGATAATAAAAACAACAGGGGTTAAATATGCTGCAGAAATCATGTCTTATTGTGACACTACTGTTTATGTCACTCGGCGCAGTCGCGCAGTCTTACTTCACCGAATTGGTCGTATTTGGCGATAGTCTGCTTGACTCCGGCAATTACGGTGCCGACCGTCGTGCTACCAATCAACTCACTGACGGCAGTGGTCAATTTGCCCAGATCAGCCCGCAGTACCTTGCCAAGCACTTAGGATTAGCCTTGCAACCGGCCATCGATGGAGGGAGTAATTATGCCGTCGGCGGTTATCAAACTCAGAATGTCCTCAACTCGGTCTCGGGCACGGGCATTAATACGGCGTTTTTTGGTGGCGGCGTCAGCACTTCTTTTTTAACTGATCGGGCAAATCGCGTTGATCCCAGAGCAATAGTGCTTATAAACAGTGGTGGCAACGACCTAAACACGATTTTTGCGACGGTAGCGCCGACCGGAATACCGACTGCCATACAGGCACGCGCTGGCAACTTTAACGCCGCGGTCGCAGCGCTTTATGACGCCGGTGCTAACTACATTATGGTATCGAATGTACCCGATTTGGCGATGACGCCGGGACCTCAAGCTGCGTTGGCCGCGGGTTTTTACACCGCCGCGACAATAGGCAGTATTTCAGCCTCGACCGCCGGCTACAACGGACTTTTAGCCGAAGCTGCATCTGGCGTGCTGTCGGCCGCCAATATTATTCCGTTTGACCTTGATGGCGCGCTTAAATACATTATGGCAAACGCCGATGCCTATGGTCTCGCCAACGGCGAGATTAACGGCTTAGATCAGCTGTATATGTGCTACAACGGCGGCTCGGGCGGTTGCTTTGAACACCCGGTATACGGAATCAATGGCGCTGCGCCAAACCCGCGCAAGCTACTTTTTAATGACGCCTTACACCCAACTGGCGTGACTAGTGAAATCGTCGGTGATGTCCTGATTGATATCGTCGCCGCGCCCAGTAAAATCGGACTTCTGCCCGAGTTGGGCCTAAATGCAGCGAGTGCACATGCGTTGCGCGTCAGCAATCAATTACGCCAGTCGCGCTGGGGTGATATGCAACCTCAAATATTCGTTGCAAGCCATCTTAGCAATGCCGAGACGAGCGGTATCGAATTTGCTGAAGCG
>JAPKCN010000198.1 GCA_028822945.1 Porticoccaceae bacterium
GGTTGGGATGATTCAACTGTAAATCTGGCAGAATAGCTCAGAGAGCACTCTGTGCTATAGTGAATCGGCGATTTAATGACTTTTTTTAGTCCTTTAGGAAGCTTGAAATTGCCGATTAAGAGGAACTTTGGTAGATGGGAGATCGTTATATGATGTGGATAATTACAATCATGCGATATGGTTTATTGGCCTTTTGGTTAGTATTTATTGTCAATACACTGGCGCCTCTTGCGGGTAGTTGGGGTGGCGGTATTATGGCTGTCGGTGTCGTCGTCATGATTCTGCACATCGCCGAGTTGGCGGTTGTCTATTCACGCTTGGTTGCGATCGACCGCGCTAGTCGCGCCGACGTGATTGGCGTACTTTTATTCGGCGTCTTGCACTGGCGTCCACTGCTGCGATCTTCGGAGACCGAGCAACAACTAGGTGACAGATATAGCGATGATTAACGTGTGGTTTGTCGCAATGTTTAATAATTTGAGATGTGAGGTTTGAGGGAATTTGAATTGTGCCTTTACACGTCTCAAACTTGTCATCTTTGTGAGCTTGCGGAGGCTTTGTTACAGCCTTTTGTGGAGCAACTTGGATTGACACTATACAAGGTCGATATCAATACCGACGCCAACTTAATCACCGATTATGGATTACGAATTCCAGTTCTGTTGTTGCCTAATGGTGTTGAAAAAGGTTGGCCGTTCACAACCGCCCAAGTGCGTCGATTACTGGCTGAACTTTGATCGTTGATAATGCTTTAAAACATAGCGGTCGAGCGCGTTGGCAAATTCCATCCGGTCGCGCTTTGTCAATGTAGATGCACCATTGCCATGGATGCCGCTTGCGCGCATAGTGTCAAAAAAGTCGCGAATATTCAGTCGCGCCCGAATGTTGGCTTGGGTGTAGAGTTCACCGCGTGGATTAAGAGCGCTGCCTCCGCGGTCGATAACTTCAGATGCAAGTGGGATATCGGCAGTAATAACAAGGTCTCCGGGAGTAACTTGCTGCACGATGTAATCGTCGGCAACGTCAAAGCCTTGGGCCACTTGGATGCATTTTACCGAGGGTATCCGGGGTACCGATAGTGCTTGGTTGGCAACTAGTATGATGTCGATAGTGGTGCGCTCTGCTATACGAAAGAGAATTTCTTTCATCGGCTTTGGGCAGGCATCGGCATCAACATAAATTTTTATCGCTGAGTTACTCTGCATAAATGGGTAGGCGTGGTTTCGTCTTCGATACATTTACTATTATACGGATAACTCAGGGCATTAGCAGCTTGTAACTCTGTGGTTAGCAGGTAAGATACTAAAACGTTAAGTGCCGATCGTATCAACCATTTGAATATATCAAGTGTCCTCTCGTTTGGGACACCACTGAATAAGGAATCAGCTATGCCCACTATTACCCTACCCGATGCTTCTCAGCGTAGCTTTGCAGGCCCTGTATCAATACTTCAAATTGCTGCGGACATAGGCCCGGGACTGGCTAAGGCAGCTATTGCGGGGGTCGTCGATGGGATCGAGGTAGACGCCGCACATCTAGTGGCATGCGACGCATCGGTAGCAATTATCACCGAGCGCTCCGACCCTGGCGTCTTTATTATTCGACATTCTACCGCCCATCTTATGGCGATGGCGGTCAAGGAACTATTCCCGTCGGCTCAGGCTACTATCGGCCCCGTTATAGAGGATGGTTTTTACTATGATTTTGCTTATGAGCGCTCCTTTACACCGACTGATTTAGAGGCCATCGAGGCGCGTATGAGCGAGCTGGTCGAGCAGGATCACGAGATTTCGCGAGAGGAGTGGGATCGCGATGAGGCGGTGACATTTTTTCTTAGCATAGGTGAGGTTTATAAAGCGGAAATTATTGCCAGCATTCCGACTAGCGAGAAAATCAGCTTCTACCGGCAAGGCGCTTTTGTCGATCTCTGTCGCGGACCCCACGTGCCTTCGACATCTCGACTAGCGGTTTTCAAACTGATTAAGGTCGCCGGTGCGTATTGGCGGGGCGATCATAATAACGCTATGTTGCAGCGTATATACGGCACCGCATGGAATAACAAAAAGGAACTCAAGGCCTATCTCAACCGCCTCGCGGAGGCCGAGAAGCGGGACCATCGGAAAATTGCCAAGAAACTTGACCTATATCATATGCAAGAGGAGGCTCCCGGCTCAATTTTTTGGCACCCCAAGGGGTGGAGTATCTATCAGGTTATCGAGCAATACATGCGCGGCAAGCAAATTCAGCAGGGCTATTCAGAGATAAAAACTCCGCAATTAGTAGATTTTAGCCTTTGGGAAAAGTCCGGTCACGCCGATAAGTTTGGTGATGACATGTTTACTCTGCAAACCGAAGATCGCAGTTATGCGGTCAAGCCAATGAATTGCCCGTGTCATGTGCAGGTCTTCAATCAGGGTCTGAAAAGCTACCGGGATTTACCTCTCAGACTCGCTGAGTTTGGGTCTTGCCATCGCAATGAGCCGTCTGGGTCGCTCCACGGTATTATGCGTGTGCGTTCATTTACCCAAGACGACGCACATATTTTTTGTACCGATGAGCAAATCCAGCCAGAAGTGTCTCAGTTTATCGATTTTTTACATGAGGTTTATGCTGATTTTGGTTTTGATGAAATCATTTATCGATTGTCAACCCGACCGCCACAGCGGGTTGGTTCGGATGAAAGCTGGGATCGCGCCGAGGGTGCCCTCGCCGACGCGCTAAACGCCAAAAACCTACCCTGGGAAGAACTCCCTGGCGAGGGTGCGTTTTACGGCCCGAAGATCGAATTTTCGTTGAAAGACTGTATCGGCAGAGTATGGCAGTTGGGTACAATTCAAGTCGATTTCTCGATGCCTGAGCGTCTCGATGCGCAGTATGTAGCCGAAGATGGCTCAAGACGAGTGCCTGTCATGTTACATCGCGCTATACTAGGCTCTTTTGAGCGCTTTATAGGCATTTTAATCGAACACTACGAAGGTGCTTTCCCAGTTTGGCTCGCACCGGAACAAGCAGTAGTGATCAATATTACCGACGCGCAGGGCGATTATGCCAAAGAAATGACAAAATCATTGCAAGATAGAGGCTTTAGAGTCATTTCGGACTTGAGAAACGAGAAGATCGGCTTTAAAATCCGCGAGCATTCAATAAGTCGGATCCCATATGTGCTTGTTGTCGGCGATAAGGAAAAAGAATCGCGCACTTTGGCGATACGTTCTCGAACTGGAGTTGACCTTGGCAGCATGTCGCTGGATCAGGTCGATGCCTTGCTATCCGAGGATGTTGCTCGCCACGGGCGTATTGTTGCTAAAACGGAGTAGGTTTTATTAAAAAAGATAGTAAGCGTTCGCGCCTTAACGAAGACATTACTGCACCCGATGTTCGACTAGTGGGTTCAGATGGTAGTCAGGTTGGTATCGTCAGCCTGCAACAGGCGCTTGAAATGGCGCAAAAGGAAACTCTCGATCTGGTAGAAATATCGCCGGATGCGGCTCCGCCTGTTTGCAAGCTCATGGATTATGGTAAGCATGTTTTCGATATTAAGAAAAAGGTAGCGCTACAGCGCAAAAAACAAAAGCAGACACAGGTAAAAGAGATGAAATTTCGTCCGGGAACGGACGAGGGCGATTACAAAATTAAGTTACGCAATGTGACTCGCTTTTTAGAAAATGGTGACAAAGCCAAAGTTACGCTGCGTTTTC
>JAPKCN010000199.1 GCA_028822945.1 Porticoccaceae bacterium
GGCAGCGCTAATTTTGGTTGTGATCATCGAATGGATTGCGCTGCGGGAGCGGTATCTGTCGGACTGATAGGAGTCGGTTAATTGTCGGTCGTTGGTATAGGCGTGCATTGTCATCATAAATTCCGATCTTAGGCCCAGTTCGTCGTGCAGTGGTTTAACCATTGGCGCCATACAATTTGTCGTACACAAGGCACTCAAACAATGCGATGCCCACTCGACAGCACACCGTGATTAGCGCCTCAGAGCACCGTGGCACCGGCATTTTGTTTGGGAACGGAAATCAGCACTTGCCGGGCACCCGCTTGCATGTGTTTACTGGCATTGTGGCGCTTAGTAAAGGCACTGGTGCCCTCGCAGACAACATCGATCTGCATAGACTTTCAGGGTAGTCGGCAGGGGTCGCGCTCGAATAGCTAGCGGATAGATTGCCTATCGATATGCAGTTGGTCTGCGCTGTAGGTAACAGCCTCAGAGAATCGACCGTGCACGCTATTATATTTGAGTAGATTTGCTTCGACCTCGATATTGCCAAGCTCGTTGATCGCGACGATTTCGATGAGTGCGCGTAGTTTGACGTGTTCGTGCAGCGCACGAAGCATATTTCGGTCGATACGTCTGAAGCACTTTTTATCATATAACCAACTTACTAAGTAAAAACCCTAGCCATTGTATGGATTATAAAGCCTCAATATACCGGATATTTGCATATTTACTTTTTTTATCTTTGCTCTTTAGGGTTATTGTTTGTGGTTTAGCTACATTTCTTTCGTTATCATTTTTTAGTCGAGATGATGTTAGACTAAAGTAATATTAAAAGCCTTTATGCCGATTTAAAGAGGCACATAAAATTATGTCTAAAACGCGTATTTATCCAGTTCCGGAAGATTGGCAAGACGCCGCTTGGATCAATGCTGCTAAATATAGAGATATGTATCAGCAATCGATCGAACAACCCAATGATTTTTGGGAGCAACAGGCCGAGTTATTTTTAGACTGGCAACAGCCGTGGCAGTCGGTTTGTGATTACGATTTTTCTGAGGGTCACGCAACCTGGTTTAGCGGTGCGAAACTAAATGTGTCGGTCAATTGTATCGATCGTCATCTTGCCGAACGGGCGTCGAAGACGGCGCTAATTTGGGAGGGCGACGATCCCAGCCAATCGTTGCATATTAGCTATACGCTCTTGCACGACAAGGTTTCGCGTTTAGGTAACCTGTTACGCCGGCGGGGCGTCGCTAAAGGCGATCGAGTGTGCATCTATATGCCGATGATTCCCGAGGCGATCTATGCGATGTTGGCTTGTGCGCGCATCGGCGCAGTTCACTCGGTGGTATTTGGCGGATTTTCGCCGGAGGCACTAAAAGACCGTATTAACGATTCGGACTGTCGCGTGGTTATCACAGCCGACGAGGGCGTGCGCGGCGGTAAAAGTATCCCGTTAAAAACTAATACCGACAGGGCGCTCGAGCAATGCGTCAACGTACACAGTTGTATCGTGGTGCGCAGAACCGGTGCGGCGGTGGCGTGGAACGCTGCGCGCGATGTTGATTATGAGGCTGCCACTATCGGCCTGTCGGGCGCCTGCGAACCGGCATTAATGGATGCTGAAGACCCACTTTTTGTGCTTTACACGTCGGGCTCTACCGGTAAACCAAAAGGTGTTATGCATACCACTGCGGGCTACTTATTAATGGCCGCTATGACGCATAAATATACCTTTGACTATCGCGATGGCGACATTTACTGGTGTACCGCGGATGTTGGCTGGATTACCGGTCATAGTTATATCGTCTACGGACCCCTGTGTAATGGCGGCACCTCACTGGTCTTTGAAGGTGTACCTAGTTACCCAGATATGTCGCGCTTTTGGCAGATTATCGACAAGCATCAGGTGACCCAGTTTTACACGGCACCCACCGCCATCAGAGCCTTGATGGGTGCTGGCGACCAGTGGCTTGATAACAGCTCGCGCAGTTCTTTAAAATTACTCGGCACGGTCGGTGAGCCGATCAACCCAGAGGCCTGGGAGTGGTATTACCGAGCGGTGGGTGGGCAGCGCTGTCCAATCGTCGACACCTGGTGGCAAACCGAGACCGGTGCTCATATGCTGACGCCTCTACCGGGCGCTACCGCGCTAAAACCGGGTTCCGCCACGCAACCATTTTTTGGCGTACAACCGGTATTACTAAATACCATGGGTGAAGAAATTGTCGGCGAGGGCGAGGGCCTGCTTATGATTAAGGCGTCCTGGCCATCGCAGATTAGAACGGTGTATGGCGATCACCAGCGCTGTATCGAGACCTATTTTAACGCTTATCCGGGCTATTATTTTACGGGAGATGGCGCCCGACGAGACGCCGATGGCGATTACTGGATCACCGGGCGCGTCGACGATGTGTTGAATGTTTCAGGCCATCGCATGGGTACGGCTGAGGTGGAGAGTGCCTTGGTATTGCATGAAAAGATCTCGGAGGCTGCTGTGGTGGGCTATCCTCACGAAATTAAGGGGCAGGGCATCTACTGCTTTGTCACACCCATGGCGTCGCTAGTGCCAGACGATAAATTACGCAGCGAACTGATCGCGCTGTGTGTCAGAGAGATAGGTCCAATAGCCAAACCCGACTTAATTCAATGGGCGCCGGGATTGCCAAAAACCCGTTCGGGCAAAATAATGCGTCGAATATTAAGAAAAATTGCTGCAAATGAATTAGATAACTTGGGTGATACGTCGACGCTTGCCGATCCGTCAGTTGTGGCTCAGTTAGTTGAATCACGTCATAGAACCTAAAAATTTTAGTCACTTTACAATCTGACTTACTATTTCATTCGCATGACTTTGATAATAATGGTAAATTTAAACTTTATTATATTTAAATTGCGCTTTATTTCGATATGTGCTGGTTCATAACTACAATGCACAAATAGATAGGTACAGTGAACAGAAGGGTATAAAAACCGACGCTACCAGTCTTTGTGGGTTGCTATCGGAAATAATTTAATACACGATTAACGAATGCATTTATACATATCCCGAGTTTAAAAGGAAGTTAATAGCGGAGGCCGCCTGTCTTTGGAGCCCGTCTTCCTAAGAAAATAGCGGAGAATAACAATAAGATACTCATGGATCGATATTATGGAGCTAGAAATATATGGAACCTAGTATACGTAAACAATTATCTCGATTAATGCGTGAAAAAAAGCTTTCACAAAGCGCTCTGTCTAGAGCGACCGGTGTACCTCAACCGACGATAAATCGTATCTTGAGTCAAACCACAGTTGATCTACGGCGCGATTCGGTCGTGCGGATTGCCAAGTATCTAGATGTGACACCTGAGTCGCTTTATAGTTCGCAAAGTAAGGCTGCCGGCGATTCGGTGCGTGTCACAGACTTTATCGGTGCGGATGCTAATGACGTGATCGACGAGATTTGCCGTCGCGTAATGACTTTGACTTCGCTGCAAAGAGCTGAAGTGTTGCAGCGATTAGTTGAGTTGGTAGTCGTCAAGTAAACGAATAACAGGTGTGTTTGCGGCTCTAAGCGTAGGTCCGAAGACGCATAATGAGTATGTGGCGTTCACTGTGGCGTTTCTGTTAACGCTGAGCCGCAACACTTGCGCCACTGCAAATTTTGATGCTATCCTTTATCCTCCTAAGGGGCGGCGTATGCCTGAGATGGACCCTTTGAACC
>JAPKCN010000200.1 GCA_028822945.1 Porticoccaceae bacterium
GACACCTCGGCACCTAGTTTGCAAATAGTTTGCTCGACCACAGCACCACTCGCAGTCGTCGAAACATTGGTAACAACATCGACCACTGTGCCGGGAATTTTCACCACATTAATGACCGCATCGGCGATTTTAACAGGTACTGCGGCCACTTCGACTACAGTATCGGCAATTTTAATCGGCAACTTCACCACGGCTATGGCCGCGTCCGCTAGCTTCCCAGGCACCTTGGCAACCTCAACCACAGTATCTGTCGCGGTGCCTATTGCCGAGGCTAGGCAACCACTGAGCATTATTGATAACAGCACGATGGTCAAAAATTTATACACTGCAATACCTCTTAGCCAGCAGCTATGGTAGATTGGAAACGGCGCATTCAAGCCGTCTCCGAGTTGCTAGATCGAACAATAATAAATGATCACTTCCAGACGGCTAGTGACGCCAGTATAACAATTATTAAATGTTTGCATCGAACGAGCATGGCGACAAAAATCGGCTATCGCACAAAGCTCATTTTCAACTTTGCGTTGTTCATAACCTGCTAGAAAAGCATTAAAATCCAGATTTAACCGAGTTTTAAATAATGGCTAAACCGCTTATAAAAAT
Organism: Porticoccaceae bacterium; assembly: GCA_028822945.1. Taxonomy (GTDB): domain Bacteria; phylum Pseudomonadota; class Gammaproteobacteria; order Pseudomonadales; family Porticoccaceae; genus TMED48. Next base: position 604 of record JAPKCN010000200.1, read on the forward strand.
AACTGTTGTCGTGTCCGCTACGCTCATCCTAAGTAGCTATCTAGTGTTCATATGGGCCTCATCGCCGTCGTGGCCGAGTGTCGACAAGCAGGCTCTCTTGACTCACCAATACCCTGCCGCTACATCGACTGATAACACCTATAGCCTCCTCACCTACAATATTGGTTATCTTAGCGGGATGACCAACAATCGCGCGGTTATTCGCGAAGAAAACTATCAGCATGAAAATATGCTGATAGTACAAAAACACTTGAATCAACTGCAACCCGATATCCTTGCTTTTCAAGAAATTGATTATCAAGCGGATCGTTCGTTTAATGTCAATCAGCAAAATGAAATCGCTAAACTTGGCTACAACTATGTGGCGCAGGCAGTCAACTGGGATGTCAATTACGTTCCCTTTCCGTACGGATTACCGGCAGTACATTTTGGACATATCGTCTCCGGACAATCAGTACTCAGTAAATACCCTATTATCGAACATCGCCGAGTAGTTCTCGAACGCGTGCCAGCAACACCCTATTATCAGGACGCCTTCTATCTCGATAGACTTGCGCAAGTGGTCAAGATTGTCGTTGACCAACGCAAGATAGTTGTTATCAATGTGCATTTAGAGTCCTATGATCGCGCGACTCGCGGACGACAATTGCAGCAGGTTCTCAAACTCTATGAGCGCTACTCAACGACTTACCCGACCCTCCTAGTCGGAGACTTCAACAGTGACCCAGCTTATGCTGACCCATTTATCAACCTCGTGTTAGACATACCTGGAATCGGCACTGCAGCTTTTTCCAAACCAAACTATGAGAACACATTTAACTCCAAAGAGCCCTTCGAGAGACTCGATTACATTTTTTACAATCGCGCATTTATCCACCCACTAGGAAGTCGAGTAGCTACTGAATTTGGCACGGCATCAGATCATTTGCCAGTATTTTTTAGATTTAAATTAAAGCAGTTGTAACGCTCCTAACACCAACATGGCCCCGGGTAACAAACTGGCGGGGCACAAAACCACAAACTGAAACACTTGCCTTACCCCCCGTTTATCACCAATAATGCCGCCATCGTACGGGTTCATTGTGATACTAAAGACATGCCTAAAAGCGAAGCAACCTATGCCTTTTAAGAGCCTCTAAAATGACCTCTGACAGCCCTCTCAAAATACTCAATCGCATCTTTGGCTATGACCAATTTCGCGGTCAGCAGGCGGACATTATCGATTGTTTGATCGCTGGTGATGACGCCTTGGTATTGATGCCAACTGGCGGTGGAAAATCCCTCTGTTATCAGATACCAGCGCTTATTCGCCCGGGTATTGGGGTTGTCATCTCGCCGCTAATCGCTCTAATGCAGGATCAAGTCGATGCGCTAACCGAACTCGGGATACGTGCTGCTTATCTCAATTCGAGTTTACCCATAGAGCAACAACGGGCGATTCAAAACGAACTTCGCAACGGCCAGATAGATCTACTTTATATCGCTCCTGAGCGATTGGTGCAAAGCTACACGCTGGAACTACTCAAATCGCTGCCGATTAGTTTGTTCGCAATCGACGAAGCACATTGCGTCTCCCAATGGGGCCACGATTTTCGCAGTGACTACCTGCAACTCAGTCTATTGGCTGAAGCCTTCCCGCACGTACCGCGTATCGCTCTAACTGCCACCGCAGATCAACGCACCCGCGACGAAATCAGCACGCGCCTACAACTACATCATGCACGGAAGTTTGTAAGCGGTTTCGATCGCCCCAACATTCGATATCTAATCACTGAGAAGCACAATCCGCGCAACCAGTTATTGAGCTTCATCCGCCAAAACCATGCCTCTGATGCAGGTATAGTTTACTGCCTATCGCGAAAAAAGGTCGAAGCGACCGCAGACTGGCTCTGTCAACAGGGTTTCACCGCACTCCCCTACCATGCGGGTTTGGGGGCCGGCACCAGGCAACAGAATCAGCAGCGATTTTTGCGCGATGAACAGATTATCATCGTCGCGACTATCGCTTTCGGGATGGGTATCGACAAACCTAATGTCCGCTTTGTAGCCCACCTCGACCTGCCGAAGAGTGTCGAGGCGTATTATCAGGAAACTGGGCGCGCCGGACGCGATGGCGAACCCGCCAGCGCCTGGCTCAGCTATGGCCTACAGGATGTAATCAAACTCCGACAAATGCTCGACAGTGGTGATGGCGATGAGCGACACAAACGCAATGAACGTCAAAAGTTGGATGCTATGCTCGGCCTTTGTGAAATAACTAGCTGTCGGCGTCAGGCTATCCTGCACTACTTTGACGATCAGGCGCCGACCCATTGCGGCAATTGTGATACTTGCCTTTATCCAGTGCAAACCTGGGAGGCAACTGAGGTCGTGCAAAAAGCCCTATCCTGCGTGTATCGTAGCAGTCAACGGTTTGGCGTAGTCCATCTGATCGACATATTACTCGGCATCGAAAATCCCAAAATTAGTCAGCATGGCCACGCGCAATTGAGTACCTATGGGATCGGCAAAGAGCTCGATGCGCGCCGTTGGCAGAGCGTATTCCGCCAATTAATCGCCCGAGGCTTACTGAACGTCGACCCCGAGGGCTTTGGTGCTCTGCAACTGACCGAGCGATCGCGTCCGGTGCTAAAAGGTCAGGAAATCGTTGAACTGCGTCGAGATAACCTCGAAAAGGTCGCTGGGGTAGGCCGTAAAACGGCCCAAAAAACTATTGTAAAAGAATCTGAAAAAACGCTTTGGGATGCGTTGAGGCTCTGCCGGAAGCAGTTGGCCGAAAGTGCTAATCTACCGCCTTATGTAATTTTTCACGATGCCACACTGGCTGAAATGCTCCGATGCCGGCCGCAGAGCAACCAACAATTACTTGCAATAAGCGGCGTCGGAGCTGCCAAAATGCAACGCTATGGTACTGATTTTTTAGCCGTTATTAAACAACATGAGACACCTCTTGAAGACGACTCACCGCAGCCGGCAAAAAATATTGAGAAACTATTTTTTGCCGGCAAATCAGTAATCGAAATTGCCCAACATCTCGAAATCTCGGAGAACGCCGTCTATTTAGCTCTGCGCCCCGCAAT
>JAPKCN010000030.1 GCA_028822945.1 Porticoccaceae bacterium
CTGGCGACTACGTCAATCGTTTTGATTTTGACGGCAAAGCTTATCAGGTCATCCCGATGCTCGAGGGTCTCGATAGGCGCGACCCAGAGGCCCTGTTGGGGCTAAAATTGCTAAGTCCCAGTGGGGACCTTATTCCACTGTCATCTTTGGCCACCTTAGAGCGCATTGCCGCGCCGCGCTTTTTGACACGATTTGAACGCAAGAATTCGTTTCGAGTGTTTGGCGGAGCGATCCCAGGCATCACCAAGGATAGTGCATTAACGGCTCTGGAAGAGTCTGCCGAGACGATCCTCCCAGCCGGGTACAGTATTGATTACGCCGGCGAATCGCGTCAATTGCGCACCGAGGGGAATACTTTGTTAAGCGCTCTCGGTGCCTCTTTACTGGTAGTTTTCTTTGTTTTGGCGGTCCAATTTAATAGCTTCCGAGACCCATTAATTGTTTTGATCGGTTCTGTTCCGCTAGCTTTCTCGGGCGCTCTACTGTTCACGTTTCTCGATCTCACCAGTATTAACATCTATTCTCAGGTGGGCTTTATTACGCTCGCTGGATTGATCTCCAAAAATGCCATATTGATCGTTGAGTTCACTAACCACTTGCAGGCTGAGGGCTATAGTCGATTGGAGGCAATTAAAGAGGGCGCAGTAACTCGATTACGACCGGTCCTAATGACAACTGGCGCAACAGTTTTTGGCCATTTTCCGCTAGTTTTGGTGAGTGGTGCCGGGGCTGAGGCGCGCAACAGTATCGGTATTGTTCTAGTTGCCGGCATGTTGGTGGGTACGCTTTTTACGCTGTTTGTGTTGCCTAGCGTATATTTATGGTTATCGTCGGATCACCATGCACCTGACTACGACTCTGCAGCACACCAACCCTGAACGATACGTTAGTGTGCTGCGCATATTTTTGAAGGTTTGACGGCGGCCTAGGAGCGCTGGTCTATCGGCGGGAATTCACGAATGTTGGCGCCCGTATATAACTGGCGTGGGCGACCGATGCGGTACGGGTTTGAAATCATTTCATTCCAGTGTGATACCCACCCGACGGTGCGGCCAGTTGCAAATATCACAGTAAACATCTCCACTGGAATACCGAGGGCCTTGAGTATGATGCCAGAGTAGAAGTCAACATTCGGATAGAGCTTCTTCGTCACAAAATAATCATCTTCTAAGGCGATTTGTTCAAGTTTCTTTGCCAGTCTAAAGAGGGGATCATTTTCCAGCCCAAGAACGGCAAGTACTTCGTTGCAACTCTCGCGCATTACTGTAGCTCGCGGGTCGTGGTTTTTATAGACGCGGTGACCGAACCCCATCAATCGAAACGGATCATCCTTGTCCTTTGCCTTGTTGACGTACTCCAAAATATTTTTTTCGTCGCCAATTTCATTTAGCATGTTGAGCACGGCTTCATTGGCGCCACCGTGAGCGGGTCCCCACAGAGCGGCGATTCCAGCGGCCACACAGGCGAAGGGGTTCGCGCCCGATGAGCCCGCGAGCCGGACAGTGGATGTCGAGGCATTTTGCTCGTGATCTGCATGCAATAAGAAAATACGATCCATAGCTTTTGTTATAGATGGGTGTGCAACATAATCTTCGCAGGGCGTAGCGAACATCATGTGTAAAAAGTTTTCCGCATAGGACAGACTATTATCCGGATAAACGTATGGCTGGCCGATAAAATGCTTGTGGCACATGGCTGCCATGGTTGGCATTTTAGCAATCAGGCGATGAGCAGAAATTGTCCGATTCTGTGGATCGTTGATGTCGAGTGCGTCGTGGTAGAACGATGACATGGCTCCCACTAGGCCACAGAGCATAGCCATTGGGTGCGCATCGTAACGAAAGCCACTGATAAAATGCTCGATCGAACGATTGACCATCGTGTGATAGCGGATAGTTGTTTCAAACTCGGTTTTTTGTGCAGCGGTTGGCAGGCTTCCCTCGAATAGCAGGTAACATGTCTCGAGATAATCAGATTTCTCTGCCAACACTTCGATCGGGTAGCCGCGATGCAGCAAGATACCCTTGTCGCCATCGATGTAGGTGATGTCTGATCGGCAAGAGGCGGTTGCGGAAAAACCTGGGTCGAATGTAAACACATCATGACTACCCAATTTTCCGATGTCGATGACATCCTGCCCCAAAGTACCTTTGTAAATCGGTAGTTCAATCGGCGGTTTACCCTCTATCGTAAGCGTGGCGCTGCGTTCAGTCATAATCAAATCCTTAGCGTAATTGGGCAGTGAATACCCAAAAATTGAACCAGTCACTATAGAAGATCGGTCCGTATTGTCAACTGAAAAGCTTCGTTTGGGAGTCCCTGCAAGGGTCATTATGAGCTGTCTGTGGTTAAATATAACGGCTATTCACTATTTTATACAGAGTTTAAGGCTGGCTTTATTAGCGTTGCGCAGGCTCCAAAAAGTGATAGGCATTTGTGGGTATTTGTGGCGTCATTCGACAGTTCATGTATAGTTCCGCACAATTGAAATGTGTCAGAGGGGGCTCTATACTGTCAGCCCCGAAGCTCACCGTTATTCACACCGCGTTTACCGTGATGTGAGATATTTTCTCGCTCAAATGCAACGCTTCGGTTGCCTCGTGTCAAAGGATGCCTCAGTTGGAAAAGAAAAGACCTATGAATTTGGACCTCGGTACTATTAGACTGCCGATCACCTCGTATGTATCAATACTCCACCGGGTCTCCGGCGTGGCAATGTTTTTTGCTGTGGCAGTCTTCTTATGGATGTTGGATACCAGTCTGGCATCCGAGCAGGGTTTTGCCGTCATCAATAATTTGTTTGAAAATATTTTTGCGCAGTTGATCGTTTGGGGGTGTCTCTCGGCCTTGGCTTACCATATGGTGATGGGAATTCGTCATCTAATTATGGATAGCGGTTTTGGTGAGACTTTCGAGAGCGGGCGCTTAACCGCCACGATCGCAGCAGTGGTCGCGGCAACACTTATAGCATTGATCGCGGGATGGGTCTTTATATGGTAACTTCAATTACGAGCCTCGGCCGAAGTGGATTGTCGGATTGGCTGCTGCAAAGAGTGTCGGCTTGTGTAATGACGCTCTACGTATTCTTTATTCTTGGCTATTTAACCCTTAACCCCAACTTACAGTTTGCCCAATGGCAAGCGCTCAACAGTTCTCTGCCGATGCGAATGTTTAGTTTGATGGCAATTCTTTCGCTGGCGGCACATTCGTGGATCGGCATGTGGTGCGTTTTTACCGATTACGTGACGGTTCGGTTGATTGGCCCAAAGGCGACCCTTGTGCGTATATTTTTTCAGTTGGGGATGATTGCAGTTACGCTGCTTTACACTATTTGGGCTATTGATATTCTGTGGGGAATCTAGCGGTATGACAACAATGAAGACAATGAGTTTTGATGCTGTGATCGTCGGTGGCGGCGGGTCCGGAATGCGCGCGGCACTGCAATTAGCGCAGTCTGGATACAAGACCGCAGTGATTACCAAGGTATTTCCTACACGCTCACACACGGTCTCTGCGCAAGGCGGAATCACCTGCGCTATAGCCAGTGATGACCCCGATGATCAGTGGCAGTGGCATATGTATGACACTATAAAGGGCTCCGATTTTATTGGTGATCAAGAAGCGATTGAGTACATGTGCTCCACCGGGCCGGAGGCAGTATTTGAGCTGGAACACATGGGCTTGCCGTTCTCGCGAACTGAGTCTGGACGAATCTATCAGCGGCCGTTTGGTGGTCAGTCAAAAGATTATGGCAAGGGAGGTCAGGCGGCGCGAACCTGCGCGGCTGCGGACCGCACGGGGCATGCGCTGCTGCACACTCTATACCAGGGGAACCTCAAAAATAACACAGTATTTTTAAATGAATGGTTTGCTGTCGATCTGGTTAAGAATGCCGACGGCGCAGTGGTAGGCGTAATCGCAATCGACATTGAGTCCGGTGAAAATGTTTTCGTGAAGTCCAAGGCAACGGTCTTCGCAACCGGCGGTGCGGGGCGTATCTATGCCTCGACGACTAATGCACATATCTGTACCGGCGACGGTATAGGTATGTCGTTACGCGCCGGTTTCCCGGTGCAAGACATTGAAATGTGGCAGTTTCACCCTACCGGTATCGCCGGCGCTGGCACTCTCGTAACCGAAGGTTGTCGAGGCGAAGGCGGTTACTTAATTAACAAAGATGGTGAGCGCTTCATGGAGCGCTATGCTCCGAATGCTAAAGATTTGGCGGGGCGTGACGTAGTCGCTCGCTCCATGGTACTGGAGATTCTCGAGGGGCGAGGCTGCGGCGAAGACGGAGACCATGTATTCCTTAAACTCGATCACTTGGGCGAGGAGACTTTGAACGCAAAACTGCCCGGGGTTCTGGAGTTGTCGAGAACTTTTGCGCACGCCGACCCGGTGGTAGAGCCGATACCAGTAGTTCCTACCTGCCATTATATGATGGGTGGCATACCTACCAATGTTAACGGTCAGGCCTTGACCGTGGATAAAGAAGGCAACGACAAAGTAATCGAAGGTTTCTATGCGTGTGGAGAGGCAGCTTGTGTATCGGTTCACGGCGCCAATCGCCTCGGCGGCAATTCGCTTTTAGATCTGGTAGTTTTTGGGCGGGCTTCAGGGATGTTTATCGAGAAGTCCCTGCGCGAGGGGATTAACTTAAAAGATCCGCGTCCCGAGGATCTGGAGCGGGCGATGTCCGGGTTGGAGAAGTTGAATGGCGCAACTGGCGGGGAGCAAGCGTCGATATTGCGCACTGAGTTGCAGACTATTATGCAAAATTTCTTTGGTGTTTTTCGGCGTGGCGATTATATGCAGGACGGCATTAACAAGCTTGCAGAGCTTAAGACGCGTATTGACAAAGTGGCGCTCGACGATAAGAGCTTAGCATTTAACACCGCGCGCATCGAAGCCTTAGAGCTGCGTAACCTATTTGCTGTTGCTGAAGCTACCGCTGTAGCCGCGGAGGCGCGCACGGAGAGCAGAGGCGCGCATGCGCGGGAAGATTTTCAAGAGCGAGACGATGTGAACTGGCTGTGCCACTCGATATTCTATCCACATGATAAAAGCGTCGGAAAGCGGGATGTCAATTTTACTTTAAAAACACGCGAGCCATTTGCGCCGGCAATTCGCACTTACTAATCACTTATAATTTTGAACTATAAAGGTACATCACACTATGTTAACCGTTAGCATTTATCGTTATAACCCAGAGGTGGATGAAGAACCCTACATGCAGGATTTTGAGGTCGACACCCATGGCAAGGATGTGATGGTATTGGATGTGCTTGAAAAGCTTAAGATTGAGGATCCGACACTGGTTTATCGGCGCTCCTGTAGAGAGGGAGTCTGTGGGTCTGACGGCATGAATATTTCTGGTAAAAATGGTCTTGCCTGCATCACTCCGCTGTCAAAAGCGGTGAAGAAGAATAAGCTGATTATTCGTCCGCTACCGGGCCTGCCGGTGATACGTGATCTGGTGATAGACATGAGCCAATTCTATGCGCAGTATGAGAAGATCCAGCCGTATATGATAAATAATACTGCCGCGCCAGCCATAGAGCGGTTGCAGTCACAGGAAGAGCGTGCCAAGTTAGATGGCCTTTACGAATGCATATTGTGTGCCTGTTGTTCGACTGCTTGCCCATCATTTTGGTGGAATCCAGATAAATTCATTGGTCCCTCCGGCTTACTGCAAGCTTATCGGTTTTTAGCCGATAGCCGAGACACGGCGACCGAAGAAAGATTAGCTAAACTCGATGATCCCTTCAGTGTTTTTCGCTGCCATGGTATTATGAATTGCGTACAGGTTTGTCCGAAGGGGCTCAACCCGACGCGTGCCATCGGGCACATCCGCAATATGTTGATTAGAAGCGCAACATAGGGTTTAATTTGTCAGCCAATTAATTTTAGGTTGCAAAGATCGGACACATTCATAGCGCATTTCCACAGGGACAGCGAGCCATGTCAGAAGGCCTTATGGAGCAGTTTCTTAGCTCCTCGCATTTTTCTGGCGGCAACGCCGCCTACATAGAAGATCTTTACGAAACTTATCTACACGAACCAAATCGAGTTCCTGAAGAATGGAAGACGTTTTTTGATGCCCTGCCGCGTACAAACGACAGTGGAGATTCGGACGTTTCTCATGCGACCATCGTCCAGCATTTTGAACTGCTTGGCCGCAGGCAGGCGAGGCCCACGCCCGCGCCTGGTTCAGGTGGCATTCACTTGCAGCACGAACGAAAACAGGTCAGGGTCGTTCAACTGATTAGTTCGTATCGTTTTCGTGGTCATCAAAAGGCGAAGCTCGACCCTCTGGGTTTGATGGAGCGCAAACAGGTAACCGACCTAGAACTTCACTTTCACGGTCTGACGCCAGCCGATCTAGAAACCACATTTCAAACCTCGCCTTTGCATATTGGCAAAGATGAGGCCACGTTGCGAGAAATTATAGAATCTCTGGAAGAGACGTATTGCGGTAATTTGGGCCCTGAGTTCATGCACATCACTTCGTTCGCCGAAAAGCAATGGTTGGCGCAGCGTTTTGAGAGCGTGCGTTCCAAGCCAATGTATGACGATAAAGCGCGTATCGATGTACTCAATCGCCTGACCGCTGCCGAGGGATTAGAAAAACATCTCGATTCAAAATATCCCGGAACTAAACGTTTTGGGCTCGAAGGTGGTGAAAGCTTGATTCCTATGCTCGATTGTTTAGTGCGTCGTTCGGGAGAATATGGCTGTAAAGAGATTGTGCTGGCTATGGCCCACCGTGGACGCTTAAATGTTCTGGTCAATGTGCTCGGGAAGAACCCCGCTGAAATGTTTGACGAGTTCGAGGGCAAGCGACTGGTGAATACCTCGGGCGACGTGAAGTACCACCAAGGCTTTTCTTCCAACGTTATGACTCCGGGCGGAGAGGTGCATTTGGCTCTCGGTTTTAACCCGTCGCACCTAGAGATTTCTTGCCCGGTTGTGGTTGGCTCCGCACGAGCGCGACAAGATCGACGCGATGATACCTCTGGCGAAAAGGTACTGCCTATACTTTTGCACGGCGATGCGGCGTTTGCAGGGCAGGGCGTAGTTATGGAGACCTTTCAGTTATCGCAAACTCGTGCCTACAAGACCGGCGGTACCATTCATGTAGTTATCAATAATCAGGTGGGTTTTACCACTAGCCGTCAGGAGGATGCGCGCTCGACTGAGTACTGCACCGATGTTGCAAAGATGGTGCAGGCGCCGATACTTCACGTTAACGGTGACAATCCCGACTCGGTGATGTTCGCAGCCATGCTGGCAATGGATTACCGATACGAATTCGGCAAGGATATCGTCATTGATTTAGTGTGTTATCGGCGCCGCGGTCACAATGAAACCGACGAGCCGTCGTCAACGCAACCTCTGATGTACAAGGCTATTCGAAACCACCCCACGACACGTTCTTTCTATGCGCAAAAGCTCATCCAAGAGGGTGTGCTCAGCCTCGAACAGTCTGAAGAAATGACCAATGTTTATCGCTCGAGCCTTGACCGGGGTGAATTTGTAGTACACAACCTTGTGAGTGAACCCGACCATAGCTTATTTGTCGATTGGGCACCGTATCTTGGCCATCAGTGGCGCACGCCTGGCGACACTTCGATAGCAGCAACTACGTTAGCTAAAGTGGCGACGAGCATTACCACCATTCCTGAAGTGATAAAGGTGCAGCGGCAGGTGGCGAAGCTCTATGATGATCGTCGCAAGATGGCCGCTGGCGACTTACCACTCAACTGGGGTATGGCCGAGCTTTTAAGTTATGGTTCTTTGATCGAGCAGGGATACCCTATTCGTTTTACAGGTCAAGATGTGCGGCGTGGGACTTTTTCTCACCGTCATGCGGCGGTAGTCAACCAAGACGACGGCGAGGATTACATCCCCTTGCAGCATATGGCTGATGATCAGGTAAGCTTTGATCTCTATGATTCGATCCTATCAGAGGAGGCAGTGTTAGCGTTCGAGTATGGCTATTCGACGACTATGCCGTCCGGTCTAGTTATCTGGGAAGCTCAGTTCGGCGACTTTGCCAACGGTGCGCAGGTTGTTATCGATCAGTTTATTACCAGTGGTGAGCACAAGTGGGGACGTTTGTCAGGGCTTATTATGCTTTTGCCGCACGGTTTTGAAGGTCAGGGTCCGGAGCACTCTTCGGCACGCCTCGAGCGCTTTTTGCAGCTTTGTGCTGAACACAACATGCAAATCTGTATCCCTACTACACCAGCGCAAATTTTTCACCTCCTGCGGCGTCAGGCGATTAGGCCGATGCGTCGTCCTCTTGTGATTATGAGTCCGAAATGGATTCTCCGACACAAACAAGCGACCTCTTCGTTAGACGAATTGTCGACTGGCTGCTTCCAAAATGTGTTAGGCGACCATGATGTAGATTCGGCTAAGGTCAAGCGCGTAGTGCTGTGCTCGGGCAAGGTTTATTATCACCTGCTGGAGCAGCGTCAGGAACGTTCTATCAAGGATGTAGCGCTGGTGAGGTTGGAGCAACTGTATCCATTTCCCGATATTGAATTGGATAGTATCTTGTCAACTATGGTGAGCTTGAAAGAGGCCGTTTGGTGCCAGGAAGAACCGATGAATCAGGGAGCTTGGTATAGCAGCCAGCATCATATGCGCAACGCTCTGAGTCGCCATAAAGCAGAAATTGTACTGAATTATGTCGGGCGCAAGGGGTCAGCCGCGCCGGCTGCCGGTTATATGTCGGTCCATTTAGAAGAACAGGCGCAATTTATAAATGAAGCGTTGACTATTAACGATAATAATTAGGAAGAATTTAATGTCCATAGAAATAAAGGCGCCGAGTTTCCCAGAATCTGTGCAGGAAGGCACTCTGGCTAGTTGGCACAAAAGTGCCGGTGATCAAGTGTCGAGAGATGAATTGATTGTCGAGATTGAGACCGACAAAGTGGTGCTTGAAGTGGTCGCTCCAGCGAGTGGCGTATTGGCAGAGATCCTCAAGCAAGAGGGCGATGCAGTGCAGAGTAACGAGCTTTTGGCGCGCATTGAAGAGGGCGCTAATCCGTCGGTACCGGCGGTCAGTTCGGAGTCTCCGCAAAGCCAACAGCCAGCAGCGATATCCATAAGCGCGAGTGACGGGGCAGCCGCAATCAATCCGGCGGCGAAAAAATTGGCCCAGGAGCGTGGCATCGATGTTGCTGATGTGGTGGGCACCGGCAAGGCTGGGCGGATTACTAAGGAGGACGTAGTCAATTTTTCGGCGCCGAGTACCGTCGAGCTAGAGAAAGCCGCAACGGTGGTCGAGAACAGTTTAGAGGTGACTGTGGAAGAAGGTAACAGAGTCGAGCGCAGAGTCGCTATGACTCGCATGCGTTCGCGTATTTCGGAGCGGTTGCTGGACGTTACCCAGACGACGGCATCGTTGACGACATTTAACGAGGTCGATATGTCTGCGTTAATGAACCTTCGATCCCAGTACAAACACGAATTTACCAAAATGCACAATGGGACTCGGTTGGGTTTTATGGGTTTCTTTGTAAAGGCTGCGGTAGAGGCGCTGAAACGCTTTCCGCTGGTGAACGCGTCGATCGATGGGAAGGACATTGTTTACCACGGTTATCAGGATATTGGTGTGGCGGTATCCACTGAGCGAGGTCTGGTAGTGCCAGTATTACGAAATGCCGAGAATATGAGTATCGCGTCAGTTGAAAATGGTATTTCAGAGTTCGCCGGCAAGGCTCGAGATGGCAAGTTGACTATTGAGGAAATGACCGGTGGCACCTTTACAATCACTAACGGGGGTGTTTATGGTTCTTTGATATCGACACCAATTATTAACCCACCTCAGACTGCGATACTTGGGATGCACAAAATACAAGAGCGCCCGGTGGCGGTTGATGGGCAGGTGGTTATACGCCCGATGATGTACTTGGCAATGTCGTATGATCATCGCTTGATCGATGGTAAAGAGGCGGTGCGATTCCTTGTGACAATCAAGGAGTTAATCGAAGATCCGGCTAAGATTTTACTTGAGATATAAAGCTTAAGATATTAAAAAGGATAGCAAATGTCTAATAGTTATGATGTGGTAGTTATAGGGAGTGGCCCCGCGGGCTACGTCGCAGCAATCCGAGCAGCACAGCTCGGTCTGAACGTCGCATGCATAGAGAAATGGCGCACTGCGGACGGTGCTGGTATCAACGGCGGGACCTGTTTAAATGTTGGCTGTATTCCCTCCAAAGCGCTACTGGACAGCTCGCATAGATACCACGATACTCGCGAGGAATTGGCCGTACACGGGATTAGTACCTCAGCGGTAAAAATTGATATTGCTGAGATGATGGCCCGCAAAGACAAAATCGTAGGCCAGTTAACCGGCGGTATAGGTCAACTGTTTAAAGCCAATGGCGTTATCGGACTATTTGGTTCGGGTAAATTATTAGCGAATCGGCAGGTCGAATACACCGATCACGACGGCAAGGTTTTGGTGCTAAACGCTGCACATGTAATTTTGGCTTCGGGCTCTTTGCATATCGATATTCCAGTGGCGCCGGTAGACGGTAAGTTAATCGTCGACTCGACAGGTGCCCTTGAGATATCTGTGGTACCAAAGCGGCTTGGTGTTATCGGTGCTGGAGTTATTGGTCTGGAGTTGGGCTCGGTGTGGGGTCGTCTCGGGTCGGAAGTTGTGTTGTTCGAGGCACTCGAAGATTTTTTGGCGATTATGGATACCGCGATTGCCCGTGAAACTAAGAAGATTTTTACCAAACAGGGGCTCGACATTCGTTTGGGAGCTCGCGTCACTGGCACCCAGCTAAAAGCTAAAAAAGTTCATGTGACCTACCAGTTAAAGGATGGCTCCGAGCACATAGAAATCTTTGACAAATTGGTAGTATGTGTCGGTCGCAAACCTTTCACCGAGGGATTGTTGGCCGACGATAGTGGTGTGCAATTGGATCAGCGGGGAACTGTAACAGTCAACCAGCAATGCGAAACCAGTGTCGAGGGTGTTTACGCAGTCGGCGATCTAGTGCGTGGTCCGATGTTGGCGCACAAGGGTTCTGAAGAAGGAGTTATGGTCGCCGAGCGAATTGCGGGACACAGTGCGCAGATAAATTATGACATTGTACCGAATGTTATTTATACCCACCCCGAGGTTGCCTCGGTAGGATTAACTGAAGAGCAGGTTAAGGCCTCTGGGCAGCCATACAATGTTGGCACGTTTCCATTCGCTGCGAGTGGCAGAGCGCTGGCTGCAAACGATACCGACGGAATGGTCAAGATTATTGCCAACGCAGATAGCGATCGCATTTTGGGTTGTCATATTGTAGGCCCAAGCGCGGCTGATTTAGTTCAACAGGTCGCTATTGCAATGGAATTTGGCTCGAGTGCGGAGGATCTTGGTATGACGGTATTTGGTCATCCGACGCTGTCCGAGACCGTTCATGAAGCGGCGCTGGCCGTAAACGGGAATGCTATTCACAAGGCTAATCGCAAGCGTAAATAAGGTCATACAAATCAAGTTCAGTTGCGTGTGTACGCAGTCGAATTTCAAAGCTAACCATTAATCAACAGGGATAAAAGTATGAACCTGCACGAGTATCAGGGAAAGCAGTTATTTGCTGAATACGGGTTGCCCGTATCGCAAGGAGTAGCCGCAGAGACGGTTCAGGAAGCGATCGCAGCAGCGGATGTTATTGGCGGCGACCGCTGGGTAGTAAAAGCTCAAGTCCATGCCGGTGGGCGCGGTAAGGCTGGCGGGGTCAAGTTGGTCACATCCAAATCTGAAATCGAAGAGTTTGCAAGACGCTGGTTGGGAAATAATCTGATTACCTATCAAACGGATGCCGCAGGGCAACCGGTGAGTCGAATATTGGTCGAGACCTGCACCGATATTGCCAGTGAGTTATATCTTGGTGCAGTGGTTGATCGCGCCACGCGTAGGGTGGTATTTATGGCGTCCACCGAGGGTGGCGTAGAGATTGAGAAAGTCGCCGAGGAAAGTCCGGATAAAATTCTTAAAGCGGTGATTGATCCGATGACCGGAGCACAGCCTTATCAGGGTCGAGACCTAGCGTTCAGACTCGGGCTTAAGGGTGTTCAAATCAAACAATTTGTCGGTATATTTATGGGGCTGGCCAAGATGTTTGTCGAGCGCGATTTGGCGCTTCTGGAAATTAATCCGCTGGTTATTACCAGTGAGGGCAATATGCATTGTCTGGATGCCAAGATAGTGATCGATAGCAATGCTATGTATCGGCAACCAGCTCTAAAAGAAATGCATGACCCCTCTCAGGAGGATGCTAGGGAGGCGCATGCCGCAGCATGGGATCTCAACTATGTAGCGCTCGATGGCAGCATTGGTTGCATGGTCAATGGCGCGGGTCTGGCGATGGGCACGATGGATATCGTGCAATTGCACGGTGGCTCACCGGCTAATTTTTTAGATGTCGGTGGCGGTGCCACTAAAGAGCGCGTGGTCGAAGCATTTAAAATTATTCTCTCAGACGCCAAAGTCAAAGCGGTATTGATCAATATCTTTGGCGGTATTGTTCGCTGCGACTTGATTGCCGATGGCGTGATCGGCGCGGTTCAGGAAGTGGGTGTCAAGGTTCCGGTAGTGGTGCGACTCGAGGGTAATAATGCCGACGTTGGAACCCAAAAATTGGCCGATTCCGGTCTCGATATTATTGCAGCAACCAGTTTGTCGGATGCGGCGGAACAAGTTGTTAAAGCGGCTGGGAGTAACTGAGTATGGCAATTTTAATAAACAGTGAGACCAAGGTAATTTGTCAAGGTTTTACCGGTGGCCAGGGTACCTTTCACTCAGAGCAGGCGATCGACTATGGAACTAAAATGGTTGGCGGTGTAACGCCGGGCAAGGGGGGCACTGTGCATCTTGGATTACCGGTATTCAACACGGTCGTCGAAGCGGTTGAGCGAACTGCTGCGGAGGCGTCGGTTATCTATGTACCAGCGCCATTTTGTAAAGACTCGATCCTCGAAGCTGCGAATTCAGGTATTCAACTTATTGTGTGTATTACCGAGGGTATTCCAACGCTAGATATGTTGGAGTGTAAAGTCGCCTGTGACCTATTAGGCGTGCGCTTGATTGGTCCGAATTGTCCCGGCGTAATTACCCCGGGAGAATGTAAGGTTGGTATTATGCCTGGTCACATTCATCTTCCCGGCAAAGTCGGCATTGTCTCGCGCTCTGGTACTCTCACTTATGAAGCGGTAAAACAGACTACCGATTACGGTTTTGGTCAGTCGACCTGTGTTGGTATTGGCGGCGATCCTATTCCAGGGTCGAGTTTTATCGATATTTTAAGACTTTTTGAAGACGATCCAGCTACCGAAGCTATTGTCATGATCGGTGAGATTGGCGGTACGGCAGAGGAGGAGGCGGCCGCGTTTATTAAAGCCCATGTCAGCAAGCCTGTGGTATCCT
>JAPKCN010000201.1 GCA_028822945.1 Porticoccaceae bacterium
GCAATAAAAGCATAGGGTGCATAGAGTCCTAAGATAGCCGCACTGTGCACGCCCCGTTCTGACAGTGACGCTGTCACGATCACCCAAAGAGGCAACGCAAACGGCAACAATCCCAGATACCCAAGGGTCATGTAAGTCGGCTGAGCGCTCGGTTTGGGCTGCGCTATTATATCGGAATCGTTAGTGTTCATTCGACATCCAGTTTTGGTGCGGTTTTTGCGCTTTTAAAAGGCGGCTAATCTCAAACGTCGCCAATCCATGAGTACCAAATTTACTTATACATTGTACGCGACAACCCTAGAGCTGGATCGCGGTACTGATCCGCTAAGACTTTGTATTAAACCAACATAGGGCGATACCCGTACAGCCAATATCCCATCTATCCATCACTGTTAGAAATTAAGCCATGTACAAACTCAGTTTAATGTTTTTTAGTAATGATTTGCGGATTGCAGACAACGCAACTCTGCTGCACGCGGCAGAGCGCAGTGCAAAGCTGATCTGCGTTTACCTGCAACAACCCGATGCGCTATACCTGCGTTACTCGATGAGTCCAAGCGTCCTCCAGAGGCAACAACTCTTTCAGTCATTAGACACACTGGATCTAAACCTGCGCGGCCTGGGCCAGCATTTGCACAGTGTCGTTGATGGCTCGACAGACGGTTTGGCAAGACTGTTAGAGCGTTTTGAACCGTGTGCAATATACCGCAGTCAACAAGCTGACCCGAGCGTTGAAAGTCGCTGGAACGCCGTTATAAAACTATACCCACAAGTAGTGTTCAACCAAATTACCAGCCACACACTATTCGAGCAGACTGCACTTCCATTTCAACTCGCCAGCCTACCCAATAGCTTTTCAAAATTTCGCAGATTGGTCGAACCTCTGCCCATCTCAAAGGCGATTGCTGCGCCTGCCCAGTTGCCGCCACCGCCGCAGATGGCCGATCACTGGCGACAGCTGTTTACTCCCATCGAGAAACGTGCAAACACTCCAATTGCGGGCGGCGAAGGTGCCGCCGCGCAGCATGTCACAGAGTACTTTAAAGGTGACGCGGCACAGACCTACAAACTTACTCGGAACGCTCTCGATGGTTGGCAAAATTCAACCAAGTTTTCACTTTGGCTCGCTAACGGGACGATCTCGGTGCGCCAAATTTTCCAGCAGCTCAAGCACCATGAATCCAAGCATGGCGCCAACGATTCTACCTACTGGATCTATTTTGAGCTTTTGTGGCGCGAGTACTTTCAATGGTACGCGCACTCCCATGGTAATCGCGTCATCGAGTATAAAGGGCTTGCGGAAATCTCACCAAAAACCAGTTTTTACCCAGAGCGATTTCGGAAGTGGTGCATTGGCAATACACCTCATCCACTTATCAATGCCTGCATGAAACAATTGAATGCGTGCGGCTACATGTCGAACCGCGGACGCCAGTTGGTAGCGAGTTGTCTGGTTCATGAATTAGCCTTGGACTGGCGCTACGGAGCGGCTTACATGGCGCAGAACTTAATCGATTACGATTTTGCCTCAAATTGGGGCAACTGGCAGTACCTCGCTGGGGTCGGCGCCGACCCTCGCGGACATCGGCACTTTAACTTGCAAAAGCAAACAGCAATATATGATCCCAAGGGCCATTTTGTCAGCCTTTGGGATGGCGCTCACTGCGATTCTCAGCTCGACAGTGTGGACATGGTCGATTGGCCTATAACCCGCCAAAAATCAAGTAAGGACTAGGCTTAAAGCATTATTTTGCGGCTGCTCAATCCTCTACCAAATTGATTTCAGTACCATTTCTCGATCGCGTCACATCTACTAACGCATCGATAATAGTCGAGTAGTTAGTGAAGAATTCTTTCGAAATGCCTTGCTCAAAGGTGATTGGTGTTGCAACATCTGCAGCTGGGTCGAGCATACCAATATCAGTTAAAAACTCGCCTATCTTACGTAGCAATGTGACATCACCGATCCATGTGAACGCACGTAATGCACCCCATTTTTGGACCGAGGCACCGGTCGATACATAGCGAGTGATGCGCGTAAATACGACATCATTTGCGCGATCGACAAAAATATATTGCCCAAACTTGCCACTGGCATTAAAAATTACTGCCTGCTCGTCATTTTTTGATACCCACCAATGCATGCCATAACCGCGCTTTTGATTGATCGTGGTACTGGTAAGATCGCTCCAGACCTCGGTGAAGGTTTCATCAACAAACCGCTTAGAAATTATCTCCTGATCGCCCCAGCGACCGCTGCGGGCGAACAACAAGCCAAAGCGAC
Source organism: Porticoccaceae bacterium (assembly GCA_028822945.1). Taxonomy (GTDB): domain Bacteria; phylum Pseudomonadota; class Gammaproteobacteria; order Pseudomonadales; family Porticoccaceae; genus TMED48. The sequence continues at coordinate 2,285 of JAPKCN010000201.1, forward strand.
TGTAATCGCGCGCCGACATGTCTATGCAGCAATAAGTCAACGGATTACCGGCAGCGTCGCGCCACAGGGTGTAACGCTGAATGCCGATCTTTTCAAAAATCCGCTCTGCTAACAATTCGTCGGCAGGCTTGCCGGTAACGCGCTGTAAAATCTCACCGAGTAACATTGAGTTAACATTATTATATTCAAACACCTCCCCCGCCGCTTTTTCAGCGTCGACCTGCAACGCATATGCGAGATGATCGTCGCGAAAAAACATGGTCTCGTGCTCGTGTTCGGGAAATTCCAGGCCGCTGGTCATGTCCAGCAAATGGCGAATGCTGACGTCCTCGCGTGAACCCTTAAAGGCATCTATATAAGTTGCGACCTTATCATCGACACTCGCAATCTCGCCTCGATCGATGGAGATGCCAATCAGCGCGGCATAAAAACTCTTTGCCATCGACCAACTGGTGCCGAAACTCTGAGCGTCGTAGCCATCGGCATATCGCTCGCCAACTAATCGCCCACCGACTGATAACACTGCCGCTTGGGTAGAGCTATCCTCAAATGCTAGATCCAAAAGCCTTGTGACCTTCTGCGGCTGCAAACCGATATTTGTAGGCCTATCTACTTGCCACTCAGTATCAGGTATAGACTGCTCTACCACGATCGCATCACTTGCAACGGCAAGGTACTGGCAGACAAGCATTAACACAGTCGTTTGAATAAAAATATTTCTCAAAATACACTCTCCCCTTTTCACATTGAGTATAGAACGCCAAAACCACGCCGTCACTAAAACTACACCTCTGTAAGACTCCGTCTGACAAGTGCTTTGCCGCAACACATTCGCCTACCTTTTAATAAAAAACTCGACGGCGCGCACTAAAATACCCAAAAACAGTGTAATTAATACCAATGCAATTAATAATTAATACCAATTAATTATTAATTGCATTGGTATTAATTACGATGTTAGCACCGGCCATACCAACCGAACTTTGTAACAGTAATGCACAAAACTCATGGTTAGACAGTGGTTTGTTGGTCGTCGCCAGAGTCATGGCGTGTAAAAAGATAGACTTACTGTGCTCTTTAAAACCACATTCACATATTTTTATCTGTCAACAAGCAGCGTTTGAATGCGTTAAAGTTGTTTGCACTTTAATGAAAGAAAGGCTAAATTAGGGTTAGCTATTTGTCTCTTAAAGAATTTCTGGAGGCTGGCTTAGGTCCGAGGTAACACTAATGGTGCATCATTATCGTTGCCTTCAAATAATAATTTTTGGAAATAGGATAAACACGATGTCAAATAACTTAACAGCCTCCGATCCGGTTGGCGTATCATTTTGGTTGATTTCAATGGCAATGGTTGCTGCCGCAGTATTCTTTTTTATCGAGCGCGATCGCG
>JAPKCN010000202.1 GCA_028822945.1 Porticoccaceae bacterium
AAGCTAGCTGAACTGGCACCGGCGCATTTGAATAACGTTTTTTTTACCGGCTCTGGCTCGGAGTCTAACGATACTGTTTTACGTCTCGTTCGACACTACTGGTCGGTCAAGGGCCAGCCAGAAAAATCTGTAATTATCAGCCGTAAAAATGCCTATCATGGCTCGACTGTCGCCGGTGCGAGTCTTGGTGGGATGAGCTACATGCACAAACAGGGTGGTCTGCCGATTCCAGGGATTGAGCATATCGATCAACCCTACTGGTTTGACGAAGGTGGCGATCTCACAGCTGATGAGTTTGGGCTCGAGCGCGCGCGCCAATTGGAGCATAAGATTCTTGAAATGGGTATCGATAAGGTTGCAGCTTTTATTGGTGAGCCGATACAGGGCGCTGGCGGCGTGATAATCCCGCCAGCCACCTACTGGCCAGAAATCCAGCGCATTTGCGAAAAATATGGCATTTTGTTGATCGCCGACGAAGTTATATGTGGCTTTGGTCGCACTGGCAAGTGGTTCGGCTCGGAGACCTTCGGTATGCGGCCCGATTTTATGTCGATAGCCAAGGGTTTATCGTCGGGGTATTTGCCGATTGGGGGGGTATTGGTTAGCGATCGTGTAGCTGAGGTTTTAAAAGAGCAGGGTGGGGATATCAATCACGGTTATACCTATTCTGGGCACCCTGCGACGGCGGCGGTTGCGCTTAAAAATTTAGAGATTATCCAGCGCGAAAAACTCGTAGAGCGGGTGGCCGACGACATCGGGCCATACTTGCAGGCGCGCTGGCGAGAATTGGCTGACCATCCATTAGTAGGTGAAGTTCGCGGCATTGGTTTGATTGGGGCTCTGGAGTTGGTCAAAGACAAAGCCACTCGTCAGCGCTGGGTGGCAGGTGGTAAAGTCGGTGGGCTGTGCCGCGACTTTTGTACGGCCAATGGACTGGTGATGCGCGCCACTGGAGACAGTATGCTGGTCTCGCCACCCCTAGTGATTAGCAAGGCCGAGATCGATGAGCTGATTGAAAAAGCGCGAAAATCTCTCGATGATACTCTAGCCGCGATTGAGGGCGGGGCGTTAGAAGGCCTTTAATATGGTAGACAGATCCTGATTAAGGCTGGTCTGAGGTCTCTGCATTGTGCACACTTGTGCAACAAAAAGAGCGAGAGATGGTTGCTGAGTGAGCCGAGTATATGCATCTTAGCCGCACTTTATATGCGGATAACTGCGGCTTTATGTTGGCGGTAATAATGCAGGTGAGAGGCAATGATTAAGAGTGTCAAAAATATTTGTGTGGCAGTATTTCTGCCACTGTTAATCGGTTTGCCACTACTGGTCGATGCTGCGGGAAAAAACCGTGAGAAACCGAATATTATTTTGCTTGTGATGGACAATTTCGGTTACGGCGAAGTTGGCGTCTATGGTGGCGGCGTTTTGCGTGGGGCTAAGACGCCAAACATTGATAGCATTGCCGTCGATGGTTTGCAATTAACTAACTTCAATGTCGAGGCTGAATGCACGCCGTCGAGGTCTGCGTTGATGACGGGTCGCTATGGCATCCGCACAAGGCAGCGGCCCAATGCGGCACCGCGTGACATATGGTATGGCATTACCGAATGGGAAATTACCCTCGCAGAGATGCTGTCGAAGACGGGTTACAAGACCGGAATCTTTGGTAAATGGCATTTGGGGGATGCCGCCGGACGCTATCCTACGGATCAAGGTTTTGACGAGTGGTATGGTATCCCCAACTCATCAGACCAAGCTTTTTGGGCTGATAGCGATAGCTTTCAGGTGGATGCCGGCGTTGAATTGCCACGGATTATGACAGCACTTCGCGATCAAAAACCGCAAAAAAAAGAGGTCTTTGATCGCGCTAAACGTGCAACCATTGATCGCGAGATCACTGATCGTACCATCGATTTTATTCGACGTAGGGCTGAGGCCGAGGAGCCTTTTTTCGCTTATGTGCCCTACACCCAGACCCACGAGCCAGTTGATGCACACCCAGATTTTAAAGGTAAGACGGGGAATGGCAGTTTCGCCGATGTACTTGCGCAAACCGACGCTTATGTCGGCGAGATATTGACGACGGTATCGGATCTTGACCTAGCCAAAGAGACAATCGTTGTATTTACTGCAGATAACGGCCGCGAGGGTGTAAAAAGATCTTTCGGATTCACAGGCCCTTGGCGAGGTAGCATGTTTTCGCCTTACGAAGGTTCGTTGCGGGTGCCATTTCTGATTCGCTACCCGGGGGTTATTCCCGCTGGACGAACTTCTAATGAGATGGTTCACCTGATCGATGTATTTCCCACGCTAGCGCACCTAGCGGGTGGGAAGATGCCGCAGGATCGAGTAATCGATGGCGTTGATCAAAGTAATTTCTTCACCGCTTCTGCAGAAAAATCTGCACGGGAAGCGATGGTCATTTACATTGGTAATGAACTCTTTGGTGTCAAGTGGCGGAATTGGAAGTTGCTCCTCAAGGAGATCGACTCGGACAGCTATGCGGTTCGCGATATGGCTTATCCGTCGATATATAACCTGATCATAGACCCAAAAGAAGAACAGCCCGAGACGTTTTATCTGGACGATACTTGGGTAGATACACCCTTGTGGCAAGTTATCAGCGATCACGAAACGTCACTTGAAAACGACTTAGGTTCCCCAGGCCCTTAAATTTACGGTAACCGAGTATTTTAGTCATCGACTAGAGACAATCGTAAAACATTTATGGCAGATATCTGTAAATGTGAATTACACCGCCAGAAAATCTGGGCTCCGGTTACGTAGACTCCCTTTGCCTTACTGCCCAATTGAAACTGTTTATAACTTGTCTCGCAACGAATAGAATAGCATTCCAGCCACCAGGCCAGGCCAGCGCAACAGCGTGCCACCTGGGAAGCTGTGGGTCGGATAATTGGCCATTACATCAAATCTCTCGGCAGTTCCGGCAACCGCCTCGGCCATTAATTTTCCGGCCATTGTGGCCATGGCGACACCATGGCCAGAGTAACCTTGGGCAAAAAATATGTTGTCCCTAAGGCGTCCAAAATGCGGCATACGATTCAATGTAATCGCCAAGGTACCGCCCCAAGCGTAGTCAATATGGGTGTCTTGCAACTGCGGATATACCCGCAGCATATATTTTCGAACAAATGATTTGATATCGCTGGGGAACCGTCGAGTGTAATTTTCGCCGCCGCCAAATAGCAGTCGGTTATCACCAGAAATGCGCCAATAATCCACTACAAACAAGGCGTCGGCGATGGCACTGTCGTCGCGAATTAACTCTCGACATAAAGCCTCGTTGAGAGGTTCTGTGGCGAGCATAAAATTATTGATCGGCATTATTTTACTAGCCATCTGCGGTTCTAATTTTTCTAGGTAGCCGTTGCAGGCAAGTATTACGAATTTGGCGGCAACCGTGCCATTGGCGGTTGTGACAAGCGACGATTGGCCTTTACTATAGTTGGTGACCCTGCTATTTTCAAAAATCTCCACACCCGCTTCAGTGGCTGCTCTGGCAAGACCCAAAGCATAATTAAGTGGATGTAAATGACAGGAAAAGCTATCCAGTGAACCGCACTGGTAGTTATCTGAACCGACCAGTTGGCGAATTTCGGCTCGGTTAATAAAGCTAATATGCTGGTAGCCATAGTGGTTTT
>JAPKCN010000031.1 GCA_028822945.1 Porticoccaceae bacterium
ATGGCAGTTTTTTTGAATTCTCGTATAATCGCGGGTTTTAATTAGTGCGCTCACAGTGCCATGCGGTTTATGCAACGGACGCACTTCGCTCAACCACTAACGGCCTGTCACCAATGTCCATCGAAAACTTACGCAACATCGCAATAATAGCTCACGTTGACCACGGTAAAACGACCTTGGTGGATAAACTGTTACAACAAACGGGTACTTTAGACCGAAAAAATATGGCTACCGATCGTATAATGGATTCAAATGATCAGGAACGCGAGCGTGGCATTACTATTTTAGCCAAAAACACCGCCATTACTTGGCGTGACTACCGCATCAATATTGTCGATACACCGGGACATGCCGATTTCGGCGGCGAAGTCGAACGGGTACTTTCAATGGTTGATTGCGTTCTTTTGTTGGTAGACGCCGTCGATGGGCCCATGCCACAAACCCGCTTCGTCACACAAAAGGCTTTCGAAAAAGGCTTAAATCCAATATTAGTGGTCAACAAAGTCGATCGTCCCGGCGCCCGACCCGATTGGGTTTTAGACCAAGTGTTCGATCTCTTTGATCGCCTCGGCGGCACCGATGCACAACTCGACTTTCCGGTAATCTATGCATCGGCGTTAAACGGAGTGGCCGGCTATGAGGCCGACCAGCTGGCCGATGACATGACCCCGCTTCTCGAAATTATTGCCGACAAAGTCCAACCGCCCAAGGTTGACACCTCGGGGCCCTTACAAATGCAAATTAGCGCGCTCGACTATAACAGCTACGTCGGCGTGATTGGCATCGGCCGCATCACCCGTGGCGCGATGACACCCAACTGCCAAGTAGTTGTGGTAGACCGCAGCGGTCGATCCCGCAAAGCCCGTATACTAACGGTAATGGGCTACAACGGTCTGGAGCGCGTCGAAGTTGAAATGGCGCAAGCCGGCGATATCGTGTGTATTACTGGTATAGAAAAGCTCAACATTTCGGACACCCTGTGCGATCCCGATACAATTGAGGCAATGCCCTCTCTATCTGTCGACGAACCCACTGTGAGCATGACTTTTCAGGTTAATGATTCACCCTTTGCCGGACGCGAGGGTAAATATGTCACATCACGCAATATCAAAGATAGACTCGAGCAGGAGCTTATTCACAATGTAGCGCTTCGTGTCGAACAGGGAGAAACGCCAGATAAATTTGTCGTCTCTGGCCGCGGCGAGTTACATCTCTCGGTACTGATCGAGAATATGCGCCGAGAGGGATTTGAACTTGGCGTCTCTAGACCCGAAGTTATACAGCGCGAAGTCGAGGGCGCAATGCACGAACCATTCGAACAGATCGTCATCGATATAGAGGATCGGCACCAGGGTTCGGTTATGGAAGAGATGGGCTTGCGCAAGGCCGAGATTGTCAACATGGAACCGGATGGTAAGGGACGCGTAAAGCTCGAGTTTATCGCACCCTCTCGCGGCATGATTGGGTTTCGCTCACAGTTCTTAACCATGACCAGTGGCTCGGGTATTATGACCAGCATTTTCGATCACTACGGTGTGGCCAAAATTGGTCAGATGGGCCAGCGTCAAAACGGTGTTCTGGTATCTATGATGTCCGGCAAGACACTCGCCTACGCGCTTTTTACTCTGCAAGACCGCGGTCGATTGTTCGTCGGCCATGGGCTCGACATCTATGAGGGGCAAATCGTCGGGCTCCACTCGCGAAGTAATGATCTTCCGGTGAACCCCACCAAGGCTAAGCAGTTAAACAATATTCGCGCCGCCGGCACCGACGAAAACCTGATCCTATCACCGCGGATTAAACATACCTTGGAGCAGGCACTAGAATTTATTGAAGACGACGAACTGGTCGAAGTAACGCCACAGTCCGTTCGTATTCGGAAAAAATTACTGACAGAGAATGCCCGCAAACGAGCACCGCGCTAAATCAGTGAGGACGCACCTGCTCCAGGCACTCCAAGCGTCTATAACACGCTTCTAGATGGTCGTTGATCAACCCCATAGATTGTAGATAGGCGTAACAGATAGTCGCTCCAAAAAAACTGAACCCACGGACAAGCATATCTGCACTGATACACCTTGAAAGCTCTGTATTTGCGGGAACGTCTGCGGCGGTCGACCAGCAGTTGACTACCGGAACACCGTCGACAAAGTCCCAGATATAATCGCTAAAGCTACCAAACTCCTCTTGAACCTGCAGAAAGCACCTTGCGTTTGCTATAGCGCTACAAATTTTAGCTCGATTTCTAATAATTCCGCTATCGCCCATCAATCGCTCGATATCGCTTTCCGTAAAATCGCTCACATGCTTCACGTCGAAGTCCGCAAAAGCTTTGCGATATTGCTCTCGACGCCGCAATATGGTGATCCATGACAAGCCGGCTTGTGCGCTCTCGAGGATTAAGAACTCAAACAATAGCGGATCACTGCGGCACGGTAAGCCCCATTCATCGTCGTGATAACTTAGATAGAGACTGTCTTTTCCGGGCCACACGCAACGTTTTTGATACATTGGCATCCCTCTCAGTGCATGGCGTTCGCACATGACGGCATGTGCACATAAAAGAGACATCATAACCGCGCTGCACGTTAAAATTAAAGTTCCCAAAGCAGGCGACTCCAGAAAACCCTCTAAAGTCGGCGAAAAAATTGTATAAAGGATCAAAATGATAGCTCTGATACAGCGAGTCAGTGCAGCAAAAGTTGAGGTTGACGGTAAAGTCGTCGGCGAAATCGGCCGCGGCATTAGCGTCTTTGTCGGCATTCAACAAGACGACACTAATATCAACGTAGAGCGCCTAGTCACCCGTACACTCGGATATCGATTATTTCCCGACGAACGCGGCCGAATGAATCGGTCGGTAGTTGACATTCGCGGCGACATATTGATCGTGTCGCAATTCACTCTAGCTGCCGACACTCAAAACGGTCTCAGAGCCAGCTATACCACAACCGCTCCAACACTAATCGCTCAGCCGTTATACGACTCTTTCGTGATGCGCGCGCGCGCCGCTCACAATCGAGTCGCGACCGGCACTTTTGCCGCCGATATGCAGGTGTCGCTATGCAACGACGGACCCGTGAGTTTTATTTTGCGCAGCTAGCTTCGGACATTCAACCGAGCAAGTAGTTTCGCAGCTAATCCCTGAAATCCGCCATTACTCATAATCACCATTTGAGTGTTGGGAAGAGCGAGGTCTGCGCAGCGCCCAATCATAAACTCTATGTTGTCGACAATCTCCCAGGCGACCGTAGTAGCCGCCATAACCTGCTCGATATCCCATACTAAATCTGCCGGTTGATACCAAATAACACGATCAGCATGCGCAACTGACTGCGCCAGCATATGTCGATGAATACCCTCACGCATAGTCGCTGAGCGCGGTTCAACGACAGCCACAATGGTGGAATCGCCCACTTTGGCGCGCAGCCCCTCAAGGGTACTCGCAATTGCCGTTGGATGATGGGCAAAATCGTCGTAGAGGGTAAAACCCGCATTTTCGTAAAGCACCTCCATGCGTCTTTTAACGCCAGCGAACCCACTTAAAATATGACAACTTTGAGCGACCGCAATACCGACACGATAGGCAGCAAGAATCGCGGCCATAGCATTACGGACGTTGTGTTTGCCCGACAGGTTCCAGGTCACTCGACCGAGTTCGAGGGGACTGCCGCACTCACTTAGCAACACCTCAAAGTCGGAGCCGTCTGGCACCAGTAGGCGGTACCGCCAATCGGCATCGGCATCGGCATCGGCATCGGCATAAACTAATTTATCGCTCCAACATCCCGCATTTAAAACTGTCTCTATCGCCTCATCTCCGCACGGGTAGATAACCGCTCCACGCCCGGGCACGGTACGTATCAAGTGGTGAAATTGCCGCTGAATAGCCGCTAAGTCAGCAAAAATATCCGAATGATCAAATTCTATATTATTAATTAGTAAAGTATCGCTGTGGTAGTGCAAAAATTTCGAGCGTTTGTCAAAAAATGCACTGTCGTATTCGTCTGCTTCAACCACAAAGAAATCGCCATCGCCAAGGCTCGCGGAGACGCCGCTGTCCAGAGGTACGCCCCCGATCAAATAACCTGGCCGTAAGCCCGCACCCGTTAAAACTGCGGTCAACATACTGCTAGTCGTAGTCTTTCCGTGAGTTCCCGATACCGCAAAAACGTGAGGATCGACCAACACCGTCCGCCCCAGCCACTCGGGACCAGACATGTAGTTCAGCCGATGATTAAGAAGGTACTCCACGCAAGGATTACCGCGCGACAGGGCATTGCCTACGAGCGTCAGATCCGGCGCTGGGGACAACTGCTTCGGATCATAGCCTTCGATCAACTGAATACCAGCAGACTGCAGTTGCTGACTCATTGGCGGATAGACTTGGGCATCGCAACCGGTAACGCGGTGGCCTAATTGTTGGGCCAACTGCGCAACACTGCCCATAAACGTGCCGCAAATTCCAAGAATGTGGATGTGCATAAAAACCCTCTATTGTCGAGAATCGCACCTGATGCTTACTAGGTGCTATTAATATTTGCCGCCCTGTGCCGACAAATATGCCTTGCATAGCCCCCAGTCAAGCCTGCATAGAGTATACTCCGCGAGCCCTGAGGCCTCTCCTCATAGCTCGAGCGGTCTAATCTATCGCCAGTATCAGAGTAAACTATGTCTAAAGTAAAAAGAAATGCTTTTTATGCACAGTCTGGGGGTGTGACCGCAGTTATAAACGCGTCTGCCTGCGGTGTCATTCAAGCTGCGCGACAGCACAGCGACCTGATCGGTCATTTATATGCGGGCCGCAACGGCATTCTCGGGGCTCTTCGCGAAGAACTATTTGATACTGGAATGGAATCTTCGCAAACCATCTCAGAACTCATGCACACCCCGGGAGGAGCCTTCGGTTCATGTCGCTACAAGATGCAGGATCCATCGGCCAGCAATAGCGAATACCAACGCCTTGTCGAGGTGTTCGCAGCCCACGACATCGGTTATTTTTTTTACAACGGCGGCGGCGATTCTGCTGACACCTGCCTAAAAGTCGCGCAGATATCTGAACACATGGGTTATCCAATTCGTGCCATACATATCCCCAAGACCATCGATAACGATCTACCGCTTACCGATTGCTCACCAGGTTTCGGTTCTGTGGCGAAGTATATTGCCATTTCTACACGCGAAGCGAGCTTAGATATCGCATCGATGTGTGACTCCTCTACCAAAGTGTTTATTCTCGAGGTAATGGGTCGACATGCCGGTTGGATCGCAGCAAGCGGCGGATTAGCGGCTGAACGCGACGGCGACCCACCACATATTATCGTGTTTCCCGAAATCGCTTTTAATCGCGAACGCTTTATCGCCAAAGTGCAAGATACCGTAGTGCGCGAGGGCTACTGCGTGGTAGTGGCTTCAGAGGGTGCCAAATATGCCGACGGAGGACATATTTCTGGGTCTTTAAACCGCGACGCATTCGGCCACCAACAACTCGGCGGGGTCGCTCCAACACTTGCAAGTATGATCAAACACGCTCTTGGCCATAAATACCATTGGGCATTAGCTGACTATTTACAGCGCTCCGCCCGACACATTGCATCCGACGTCGACGTCGAACAAGCTTATGCAGTAGGCCGCGCCGCAGTCGATCGCGCGGTGGCTGGAGAGACATCAATCATGATTTCTATACAGCGCGGCAGTGGCCCTGAATACACCTGGTCTTTAGGATCCGCGTCGCTCTCTGAGGTCGCCAATATGGAAAAATTTATGCCCGAAGATTTTATTAGTGCCGACGGTTTTGGTATCACTCAAAAAGCACGCGATTACCTAGCGCCCCTCATCGCTGGTGAAAACTACCCTCCTTACGCGGATGGGTTGCCTAAATATGCAAAGTTGAAAAATGTGCTGGTTGAAAAAAAGCTCGATGCGACTTTTGATATGTGAACCTAACTGCAAAAACTAGGATCAAGAAATCCTGTGGTTTATAATTTCCTTCGTGGTAACTCCCATGCTAGGAAACTATGTGGCGAATCGGAATTAGAGGAATTGCATGTTTATGCCAGTAAATTTATTTAAAATCTATCGGCGCTGTATTCTTCAGCGTCCGCTGCTCGCGCTGTTAACCTTATGTATGGTGACCGCTTTTATGGCAGTAGGGCTTCAACATTTCAAAATTGACGCATCGGCCGATTCTTTAACCCTCGAAAATGACGACGACCTAAACTACTACCGTGAATTAGTCGGTCGTTATGGCAGCTCAAACTACTTGGTAGTCACCTATAAACCTCTGAAAGGAGATCTTTTTGACGACCAAAATTTGCATTATTTACGCTCGCTAAAAGAGCGCCTAGTTGCCGTCCAGGGAGTTACCGGCGCGGTTTCAATGCTCGACGTTCCGCTGTTGTACAGCCCCAAAATTACGGTTGCCGACTTTGCGGGAGAACTTCGCCAACTGTTGAGCCCAGGCGTCGACCGGCAAATGGCAAAAAACGAATTTTTAACCAGCCCAATCTATAAAAAGACCTTACTTAGCCCCGACGGCCAGACCACCGGAGTTATGCTCGAATTGGAACTCGACGAAACCTACCTCAGCCTTGTAAAGCAACGCGATGGTTTGCGCTTCCAACGCGACCGCGATGGCCTGAGTGAGGATCAGCAAGAACAGCTCCAGCGTGTCAGTAAAGCGTTTCTCGATCACCGCACAGAGCAGACACTAGAAAGCCGACAGCTAATTGTAAATATCAGAGCGATAACCACAGAATTCCGCGATCGTGGCATCATCTACCTCGGCGGCCCAGATATGATTACTGCCGATATGGTGGATTATTTAAAGCGTGATTTAGTAGTCTTTGGCAACGGTATACTGCTCTTTATTGTTGTCACGCTGGCAGTTATTTTTCGACGACTACAATGGGTTGTGCTACCACTGGTTACCTGCGCTACCAGTCTGGTGATTATGCTCGGCTTTTTTAGCTGGATAGACTGGCGACTGACGGTGATCTCGTCAAATTTTGTATCGCTGCTTCTCATCATCACTCTCGCACTGACAATCCACTTAATTGTTCGCTACCGAGAATTGTCCAGCCAGCAGGCTCAGGCCAGTCAACTGCAACTGGTCAGCGAGACCGTGATATCAATGAGCAAACCGTGTCTGTATACCGTTTTAACTACGGCGGTAGCCTTTTTATCTCTGGTGGTAAGCAATATCCGTCCGGTTATAGACTTTGGCTGGATGATGACTCTGGGCATACTAGTGGCGCTGGTCGTAACTTTTATCGTAATCCCTGCAGGTATGATGTTAATCGGCCGCCAAAGCGATGTATCAGTGAGCGATACGCTCTCGGTTACACGCATATTCGCGCGCTTTACCGAACGACACGGTGGCCTAGTAATCGCAGTCTCACTGCTCCTTACAGCGCTTTCAGCCGTCGGTATACTGCGACTCGAAGTCGAAAACCGCTTTATCGACTACTTTCACAGCGATACCGAAATATATCGCGGCATGGAAACCATCGATACTGCACTCGGCGGTACTACCCCACTCGACATTGTTATCCAAGCGCCCAAACAGCCAGATATTATCGACGACGGACTGCCAGCAACCGCCAATGTTAGTTACGACTGGGGCTTTGTCGACGGCGAGTTTGATGAATTCGATGAATACGGGGATGACGGCAGCTTTGACTCAGATAACGCTGACGAAAGCCCTCCTCAAAGTTATTGGATGTCGACCGCGGGCCTCGAGGATCTAACCAAACTGGTGGCCTTTCTCGAAGCTCAACCAGAAATTGGCAAAGTCAACTCACTCGCGCAGATTTATCATGTTGCAAACGACTTGAGCGGTCACAAATTAAATGATTTTGAACTAGCCTTTTTGCAGCAAAGTTTGAGTGAAGATATTCATCGACAACTAGTCGCACCCTATCTCATCGAGGAGCGCGACGAGACGCGCATTCAACTAAGGACTATGGAGACCAGCGGCAATTTACGGCGCTCCGAATTGCTTGAAAAAATTCACTTATACGCCACTGATGAACTGATGATTGCCGAACAAGATATCCGACTTGGCGGTCTGCTGGTGCTTTATAATAATATGCTACAAAGCCTTTACCGCTCGCAAATTCTCACCCTTGGTGCAGTTTTTATCGGTATAATGTTAATGTTTTTAGTCCTATTTCGGTCACTTAAAATTTCGTTAATCGCGGTTATCCCCAACTTTTTGGCCGCCGCTGTGGTACTCGGTGGTATGGGCATTATGCGTATACCGCTGGATATGATGACCATTACCATCGCGGCAATCACTGTGGGTATTGGTGTCGACCACGCAATTCACTATTTAACCCGCTTTCGACGAGAGTACCGCGTCGATGGCGATTATGTCGCGTCCATGTATCGCTCCCATGCGAGCATAGGACGAGCGCTTTTTTATACCGCAACCACAATTATTATTGGCTTTTCAATACTCGCATTGTCAAACTTTATACCTTCGATTTATTTTGGTTTATTAACCGGCATCGCTATGACGACAGCATTACTTGGGTCGTTGACGCTGCTACCCAAATTGATTCTGATGACCCGCCCCTTTGGGCCCGGTCGCGACTCATCGACGGATCCGGAGGCACACTGACCAACTATGCAGTTAATCAACTTGCAAGGCATTACCCTGAGCTATGGCCAACCCCCGCTACTAGATGGCGTCGACTTGTCGCTCTACTCCGGTGAAAGAGCTTGCTTAATAGGACGCAATGGCGCTGGAAAATCGAGCTTATTAAAGATTCTTTGCGCTCAAATTAAAGCTGATGAGGGGTCTTTTAAGGTCAGTAGCGGCGTTAAAATCGCTCAACTTGAGCAAACCGTTCCAGAAAATGTTCAAGGCACAGTGTTTGAGGTGATTGCAGAGGGCTTAGGTGCACAGGGCGCCTTAATACAACGCTTTCACCAACTTATTCAAGCCGTCGCCAACGACCCCAATCCTCAGGTACTGAACCAGCTAGAAGTTTGCCAAACCGAGATAGAGCGCGTCGATGGCTGGGATATCAATCAACGGGTCGAGTCCATCATCACTAAAATGGAGTTAGATACCGACGCACAACTTAGCAGCCTATCGGGCGGTTACAAACGTCGCGTTTTACTGGCGCGTGCGCTAGTCTGCCAACCGGATTTGTTACTACTCGACGAACCCACTAACCATCTAGATATTGAATCGATCCAATGGCTAGAACAATTTCTAAAAAAATGGGACGGTGCACTGCTGTTCGTAAGCCACGACCGTAGTTTTATGGAGGCATTGGCAACCCGTTTTATTGAAATTGACAGAGGTCAACTAGCCGAATTTGCCTGCACATACAGTGAGTATCTGCAACGCAAGCAAGACCTGCAAAATACCGAAGATCGTCACAATGCGTTGTTCGACAAACGTCTTTCGCAAGAAGAGCGCTGGATTAGGCAGGGAATCAAAGCTAGGCGAACCCGTAACGAAGGGCGAGTTAGGGCTCTCGAGGCTATGCGGCGTGATTACGCCGATCGACGTGTGCAATTAGGCACGGCAAAAATGGATATTCAGCAAGCAGAGAGATCTGGCAAAATTGTTGCCGAGGCTCAACAAGTCAGTTTTAAGTATGGCGAAGAGAATGTGGTCAAAGATTTCTCTATAGTCATCCAGCGCGGCGAAAAAATCGGTCTAATCGGTCGCAATGGTGTCGGCAAGACCACCTTGCTGAAGTTGCTGCTGGGTCAGTTAAAACCGCAGGAAGGGCAGATAAAAATTGGTACCAACCTGAATATTGCCTACTTTGACCAGTACCGTGCGCTGCTAGATTTACAAAAATCTGTGCAAGATAATCTCTCTGGAGGCCAAGATATGCTGCAAATTGGCGCCAAAACCCGTCATGTTATTAGCTATTTACAGGACTTTCTATTTACCCCCGAGCGCTGCAGACAACCGGTATCGGTGCTTTCGGGTGGCGAACGCAACCGTCTTTTGCTGGCAAAATTATTTCTTCAACCCGCCAATGTACTGGTTCTGGACGAACCGACAAATGATCTCGATATCGATACTCTCGATCTTCTCGAAGAACTACTGATCGACTATAGCGGCACTCTTTTGCTGGTCAGTCACGATCGGTGTTTTCTCAACAATGTCGTCACTAGCACACTGGTTTTCGACGGCGACGGCAAAATCAATGCCTATGTCGGCGGCTACGATGATTGGTTGCGACAACGCCAAATTCCGCGAGTCGAACCCAAGATCGCAACACCGATTGCGACAAAGGTTCCAGCGGCGCTCGCCATGGTAAAGCTATCCTACCGCGAACAGCGAGAATTAGACGCTTTACCAACACAAATAGAGGATCTTGAATTACAGATCTCGAGGCTCTCAAAAGAGCTATGTGACGCGCAGTACTATACTCTCAAACGCGCGCAAGGCGAACAACTCGAGGGCGAATTAAAGCTGGCTCAGGAAACTCTGGAAGCCTGCTATGTTCGTTGGGAATTACTCGACCAGCATTGATCACCCGCCCCCATGGGGAAATAAGTACTTTAGCTTTCAACTTAATCAATAATGGCGTAAGGCGGCCGATATTTATGCTTAAAAAGCCCCTAGTATTATTAATCCTCGACGGATTCGGCTACCGCGAAGAGAGCCAGCATAATGCTATTTGCAACGCCCACACACCCACCTGGGATAAACTCTGGCAGTCTCGCCCGCGAACGCTGATTCGCACCTCCGGTTTGGCGGTTGGACTGCCAGATGGGCAAATGGGCAATTCAGAGGTAGGACACATGACCTTAGGCGCCGGTCGGGTGCTCTATCAAAACTTTACTCGCATTAACAAAGCCATAATAGATGGCGACTTTGACACCAATCCGGCCTATTGCGAGGCTATCGACGGCGCGGTCAACACCGGCGGCGCCGTCCATATAATGGGACTCCTCTCAACCGGCGGCGTGCATGCGCATGAAGATCATATCAATGCGGCGGTTGCGCTGGCCGCCAGGCGTGGCGCAACGCAGGTTTATCTGCACGCCTTTTTAGATGGCCGCGATTGCCCACCGCGCAGTGCTAGACCCTCACTGAAAAAGACTCAGGCATTGTTTAAAGCTCTCGGCATCGGACGCATAGCGTCGATAATAGGACGCTTTTATGCTCTCGACCGTGACAATCGCTGGGATCGTATCGCCATGGCCTATCGGCTAATTACTCAGGCCGAGGCACCCTACAGCGCTAGAGACGCCATCAGTGGCCTCGAAGCGGCATACCAACGCGGCGAAAACGATGAATTTGTGAGTGCAACTTGTATCGGCGATGTTGATCAAAATCAGGTGCATATTAACGACGGTGATGCTGTCCTGTTTATGAACTTTCGCCCCGATCGAGCGCGCGAGCTGACCCACGCATTCGTCGATGGCAAGCAATTCGACGGTTTCCCTCGCAGCGTGGTAAGAGACCTGTCAAGTTTTGTTATGACGACTGAGTACGAGGCTAATATCAATCATCTATGTGCGTTTCCGCCGCTGCCAATAGTCAACTCTCTCGGCGAGTATTTGTCGCATTGCAAGAAGCGCCAATTGCGGATTGCTGAAACTGAAAAATACGCCCACGTAACGTTCTTTTTTAGCGGTGGCCAGGAGGCGCTTTATTGTGGTGAAGAGCGAATATTAAAACCGTCTCCCAATGTCACTACCTACGATTTGCAGCCGCAAATGAACGCACCTGAGGTAACTGCAAGCTTACTCAAAGCGATTAAGTCAGACGAGTTTGATGTGATTATCTGCAACTATGCCAACTGCGACATGGTCGGTCATACCGGCAGCTACAGCGCTGCCGTGCAAGCAGTTGAGGCTATCGATCAAGCCTTAAAGGAGGTACTTCACGCCATCGAAGAAGTTGATGGCGAAGCTTTAGTCACCGCCGATCACGGTAATGTCGAACAAATGTTCGACGCAGTAAATAACCAACCGCATACCCAGCACACGACGTTACCAGTGCCCTTTGTTTACGTCGGAGGACGTAATCTGCGCTTAAATAAAGGTGGCAGTCTGGCCGACGTAGCGCCGACCATACTGGCATTGATGAACCTTAAACAGCCGGACGAGATGACCGGCCGATCACTCGTCGAAAAATGAAACTGCTAGCGACATCGGTTAAAGCGCTTGGCATGTTCCTCGGAATGTGTCTTTGCATCCACCTAGCAGCAGAAGACCGCCAACAACTCGACGAGTTACAAAGGTCGATCTCGAAGCTTCAAAAAACCTTAAAAAAGGGTGATCAGGAAAAAAATCAGCTGCAAAACGAACTAATGTCGGTGGAACTAAAAGTATCTGCATTGAACGGCTCGCTGCGTGAGCTAGGTGACAAAATCAGCACGCTACAACGACGACAAGGACAGCTTCGGGAGCAAAAAACTAGCTTTCAGAGCGGTATCGAAGAGCAGCGAAAAGCCCTATCACAACACCTCAATGCGGCCTATAAAATGGGCGCTCAAGAGCCTATTAAATTGCTTCTCAACCAGCGCGATCCGAGTAAATTTTCTCGAGTTTTTAGCTACTACAACTACTTTTCGCAATCCCGAACGGACCAAATTGCAACCTATGAAACGAGTGTCGCGGAGCTCGACGAAGTATTGACAACGATCCAGCGAGAAAAGCTCGACATCGACAACTCGCGAGCATCCCTCGCCAATAATCAGGGCGAGTTGCTATCGCGCAAACAGCAGCGCCAGAAAACCCTCGACAAACTGCAGGTATCGCTCGCGAGCGATCAAAAAAAGCTCGATCAGTGGCAACGCCAAAGAGCGCGATTACAACAGGTACTGACCAAGGTAGAGCGCGCGTCGCGCGAATTGACCCTACCCGACGACTACGTGCCGATAGCCTCTCGCAAAGGTACCCTCAACTGGCCACTAAAAGGCCGTTTACTGAAACGCTTTGGTAATACCCGCAGCGGCTCACTGCGCTGGGAGGGTTGGCTGATCAGCAGTCCCGCCGGTACCCCGGTCAACACTATACATCAGGGACGGATTGTATTTTCGAACTATCTGCGCGGTTTTGGCCTATTGATCATCGTCGATCATGGCGATAGCTTCATGTCGCTCTATGCGCACAACCAAGAACTTTTAAAAGATACAGGAGACTGGGTAGAAACAGGCGATATTTTGGCGCATTCTGGTGACAGTGGCGGGTTGGACAAGCCTGCACTGTACTTTGAAATACGCAAGCAGGGTAAGCCACGCAACCCTAAATCCTGGTTAAAAACCAAATAATGGAAGTGTTTCTCGACAACTGGTAGATTAGATCTGCTGACACAGCAGTCACAATCGCTATACTGTATAGCGAGTCAGCCTGAGCACAGCAGCCCAA
>JAPKCN010000203.1 GCA_028822945.1 Porticoccaceae bacterium
GGATTTCCGTCACCTGATAGAATACTGCTCCATCGGCGCTCTGTAATGTTCGACTGACCTCGGACTCGTCGAGTGCTAAAACCATATTGGCTCGCTTGGCACCGAGCAGACGATGAAGTTGTGGCACACTCAGTGGTTCTCGGGGGGCTAATGAGCGATGCTTGAACTGCTCGGCAATTGAGCGCAGCGACTGGCCATTGGCGAGCAACAGCTCGATTTTTGAAGCATCCACACTAGGATCGAAACGAATTGCGTCTATGGCAACTTTTAATGGAGATTGAAATATCTTTTGATGCTGACGATAAAAGCTCAAAAGCTGCTCATCTGTGACCGCTTGCTGACGAAATTCCATAACCACCTGATCGATAGCCGCTGCCACCAAAGCTTTACGTAGACCCGGATCATTGCGAACGATTTGCCGATCCTCGGCACGCTGTAACAGCAACTCTTCATCAATTAATAACTCAATCAACCAGCGCTTTTGATCCACCCCCAACTCAGAGAACGGCAAGTCCCAGACCCTTTGGGCACGCATATCTACTTGTTTGCGAGTAATTAGCTGCTGGTTAACTTGGACAATTACCTCTTGGGCATCCTCCCACGGGCGATTCATGATTTGGCTAATATTAGTGCCGAATAACGCCAAGGTCAGCCCCAAGCACGCAACCAAAATACGTCCGAAGGGAATAGCGCGTAACTGCTCGACGGCGTTTTGCATATAAGGTTTCCCCCGGGCACACGCCGGTTAGCATAGAGTTATGGAAGTTTATATTATTTGGAGGGTACGTTGCTTAAATCAGATAACCTAATACCAACCGGTCGGACAACTTTTACAGTGCGGTGCGGCGGCTCTCAAACGGTACCGAAAATATCCAGCACTGCTGTTAAAAAGACATAATACATTTGCAAAAAAGGAATCCAATGCAACATCTACTACTTTTAAAATAGTTAGCGCTTTGCCGAGATGTATCAAAAAGGCAATTTTTTTGAGGCCACAAAAACACTAAAACTAGCCGGTAAATATTGCCTCAGGCACTATTTTAAAGTTGCTTTCGTGTATTAAATCGCGGTATATGACACCGCCTTTAATAATCGCAGAAAATTTGCTGTGATCCTGCATTATCCTAATATCAGCGATCGGATCCCCGTTTATAATTAATAGATCGGCATACTTACCTTTTTCTAGTGTTCCCAGCATGCCCGACGAATCGAATGCCGAACCGCCATCGCGGGTCGCACACAATAAAGCTTTTTCAGGCCTCATGCCGAACAGGTCGACAAATACCTCAAGATCTTTTGCATAGGTACCGTGAGGGGCTACTGAGATTCCATAGTCGCCGCCCACCATCATGCGAATATCTCGGTCGAGCATCATTTTTACTGATCGAATACTCGCCTCGACCTCCTCTTCGTAGCCGCGTTGCGCAACCCACTCGCTGGTCAAACCGAGTGATTCGCAATGTTCGATAAGGCCCAACTCCCAAATAATACCGGGGCCAACGTAAACACGATCGCGAGCCTCATAGAGCATATCGGCGGCCTCCTCATCTAAAAAGTTGGCGTGGGCAATGTAATCAACACCAAATCTGACCGCCTGTTTAACCCCCGCCGCAGAACGGCTGTGGCACGCGACACGCATACCATGCCGATGAGCCTCATCCACAACGGCTGCAACCTCATCGTCGTGAAAAGATAATTCGTGTTGCGTCGCATGTTCGCAAACCCCTTCACCATCGATAAAAATCTTCACAATATCGACCGTGTCACGACGTTGCTGACGCACAGCTTTGCGCAGCGCCCAAGGGCCGTCGGCTATCTGTTCTAAACCGTCAAAGACACCCGAGTCAACCGTGCTCCCGGTGACGCCAAGATCTTTACCGGCCGCCGCCAGTCTGGGCCCAGGAATAGCACCGCTGTTGATGGCTGACCTAAGTGCAAGATCTACTTTGTGTATACTTCCAAAGCTCAGTGCCGATGTAAATCCTGAGCCAAGCATCACACGCGCGTTGCGAACCGCGGTGAGCGTTGCCTCCTCTGGACTCTGAGCCCCGAGGTTAATCGGATTGGCATCGGTAAACGATAGGTGAGCATGACACTCAGTCATGCCTGGCATTACGAATTGGCCATGCAAGTCTATACGTTTTACCGACGGATCGACGGCGCCCAATCCGTTGGACTGGCCAGCATAAACGATATGTTCGCCCTCTATCCATACCGTGGCATTTTCTATTACTGATTCATCTACGCCAGTAAATAACTTGGCGCCGGTAAAAATCACCTGCTGTGTCATAGATTCCTCTCCACATTAATAGTCAAAAAACGCTATTCGCTAGCGATTCAAGCGCAGCAGTATCTCGCTATTACCCGTCAAAGTTTTAGCAAACTTTCCAGCTTTGGCCGGGGTATCCCAACCGCCAAAATTAGTGCCATAAACACAGCGATCTGCGCCCACTGAATCGATTAACAACTGTTGTTGCACGCTTCCTGAAACATGTGCATCAAACCATAATTTTCTCAATACCTGAGTAAACCCCAGTTCCTGAACAGAATCTGGTGCCCAGTCGCGGACCTTGGCCCAACCTTCAAATTTGGGGATTAAAAAGGCGGTTGCTCCGGCGCCATGGGATAGGCAAATATCCAACTGCGGATGGCGATCTACCACCCCCCCTAATACTAACTGTGCCGCGGCAATCGTCTCTTCGTAGGCATAGCCAAGAATCAAGGTCATGTCGAAGCGTGACAACCGAGCATCGTCGGGACCCGACATTCCGCCGGTCGATGCGGGATGGAAAAATAGCGGCACATCGAGGGTAGTGATAGCCGCATAAAACGCGTCAAGGCACGGATCATCGAGGTCATACGGCAGATTGGTACCAATATAAATAGCGCATAGGCCGAGTTCCTTAATCGCTCGCTCGGCCTCTGCAATCGAGGCGTCTATATCTTGCATCGGCAGCGCAGCGGCACCTAAAAACCGCTCTGGATATCGATCCACCAATGTAGCCATGGCATCGTTTTGTGTCTGACAAAATGCGATCGCTTCAGGACTAGGGATATGATGAAATAATGTCAGTGGATTGGGCGACAACAGCTGCACATCGATACCATGTTCGGTCATAGCATCGAGGCGCATAGCATGATCCATAAAAACCGTATTGCGGTAGTCCATCGGTTTCATGCTACACCCGCCGAAACGAAAAAATACCACACCATCAGCATCCACATCTAATTCCGGGCCAAAACGTCCAGCCTTTCCCATACTCTCAGGAAACACGATGTGGGCATGAACATCAATCACTCTGTTGCTGCCGGTCCGACTCATAGATCCCCTGCTATCTGGTCTCGTTATTATTTTTGACGTCGCCCCGATAGTTTTTTTTAACACCACTACCATGCTTGGACGACCAATTCCAGTGCTGCCAAAAAATCGTCTTCACACCGGCCTCAAAAGGGAATCGGTAAGCTGGTCAGCTATCTATTGGGCACTAAACTATTCAGACTAAACTAACAGGCAATTTAAACAGAGTACAGATGTGATATTAAAAGCACCACCATTGAGTAGGTTTGTAAATCTACTGTAAGCAATACGTTGCAGTGTCAGCCTAGACTTAATATTACCAGTTTAAGCGGTACCCTTCTT
>JAPKCN010000204.1 GCA_028822945.1 Porticoccaceae bacterium
CGCTCAAGGTTTCGAGAATCGCTTGACCACAAAATGGCGTGTAGGCCTCGGCGTACCCGCCTTCATGCACCACCGCTAACCTACTGCTACAGAGTTGCTCAGCCGCTTCCATCATCATAGCCGTCATAGCTCGAAAACTGTCGCTATGCAGTAATTGGCGCGCCAGCGGATCTACGCTGTTTGCGTCCAAACCGCTAGCCACGATAATCAACTCAGGTTGATAAGCTTGCAGTGCTGGGAGTACCATTTTTTGCATCGCATGAAGGTATGACTCATGGCCACAACCTGCAGGCAATGGGATGTTTAAGTTATATCCGGCGCCGTCACCGTCACCGCGCTCGTCAAAGCCGCTATAACCAGGAGGAAAACAGCGATCCTGATGCAGCGAAATAGTCAACACATCCGAGCGATCATAAAAAATGGACTGCGTACCATTACCGTGATGAACATCCCAGTCGACAACCGCCACTCGAGTCACACCATACTTTTCTTTGGCAGCTTGAATCGCAATTGGGATATTTGCCAAAAGACAAAACCCCATAGAGTGCTCTGCCAAGCAATGATGACCGGCCGGCCGACATAGCGCGTAACTATTTTTAGCGTCGCCACGCATAAGCACATCTACAGCTTCGATCGCCAACCCAGTAGAAAGACAAGCAATCTCGTAGCCGCCTTTGTTAAACGGCGCAAATAGTCCCAATTCGCCGCCACCGGCATCACTCATGTTTTTAAACTCATCAAGATAGCTCGCTGGATGAACAGCCAAAAGTTGATCTCGCGTGGCTTCCGGGGCAGAGCGGATCGTGAGGTACTGATCCAGACCAGAAGCCCTAACTAGATTGAGTATACGCCGCTTGGAACCTGGGGTGTCGGCACCATAACTTCCCGTAGGAGGTTCGACCCAACCCTCCGCTGGCATAAACAATGCCTGCACGCCAGTGGTATGCCAAAATGTTCGCTCGTCCGTCAAAAAATGTGTCTCCAACACGACCATTACTCCTTAACTAAGTACACGGTTTTACCGGCAAACAGAGTCCGTAATACTTGGGTATCACCGATCTGAGACGTCGGCACTTTAAATAAATTCTGATTCAAAACAATCAGATCTGCTAGTTTGCCCAACTCCACCGAACCAGATTTGTCATCAATTTTTAACGCTCGCGCATTTTGTAGAGTAAATATCTGCAACGCCTGCTGCAAATTAATCGCCTCTTCGGGCCACAGTGATCCAGGGTAGTCGCCTGCAGGATTTTGACGAGTAATCATAGCCTCAATCGCACCCCAAGGGTTCATGTCAGCCGCAGCAGCAGGCCAGTCGGACCCGGTCGATACCGGAGCACCTGACGCCAACAAAGACTTAATCGGCCAGTATTGTGCCCCCCGCGGTCGCCCAACAGCATCGATTACCGATTCGATAATCGGTGATGGATACCATAGATAAGGGGAGAGATCGGCCACCGCATCAAGTGTTTTGAAACGCGTAATATCAGCACTATTTACATAGCCAGCGTGAGCCAACTCATGCCGCAAACCACTGGCGCCATTTTCGGCTCGTGCAGCAGCAATAGCGTTTAACGCAACCCGCACCGAGCGGTCGCCCGCAGTATGGATTTTTACCGTAAAGCCCTCGGCATCAAGCGCTATAAGATCACGAGTTAGTTGCCCTTCGTCAATGTGCATATGACCTGCAGTGGCAACGACCTCATCATTCTCAGTCGTGTAGTCAGCCAGCATTGCTGCGGTTCTCGCTGCCGTCGGCACGCCATCAGTGAAAATTTTTACGAACCCTGTATCGACATTGTTAGACTTTAAACTATCGCGCTGCTGAATTAACTCCTCTAGATCCAGTCCAGTCTCGCGAGCTCCATAGGGCGTCTCAAGAGCGCTGGCAAAATGCACAGTCATTTCGCCGCGGCGATCCAACTTCAAGAATTCGCCAACTTGAATCGCATTCGCGCTGGCGTCTTTGATACCCGTAATGCCAAACTTATTGGCGGTAGCACAAACGTGTTGCGCTGCGGTCTTATACTCCTCCGAATCCAGAATGGGACCCAACCCACGAAGATATCCATAACCCTCCAAAATTAACCCAGTGAGCTCTCCGGATAGGTCATTTCTGACAATTTCAACCCCGGGTGGATTCGGGGTATCCTTATCAAGGCCCATCAGCTCAAGTGCTCTGGAGTTTAGCCATGCGTTGTGGACCGAATCGTCACTGAGAACGACCGCCTTATCACCGCTAACCCTGTCAAGCCACTGTCGAGGGCTCTCTATATCGTGGTCAACAAAAAAATTGCTGCCCCATTGACCACCACGAATCCATTCCGCATCTGGGTTCTGCGCCACACAACGGGTGACTGTATCAGCTATTTCTTGAGGATCAGCAGTGAAGGTAAAATTACACTCAAATAGGTCTTTAATCGCGCCGTCCATAGGGTGGACATGAGCATCATTAATGCCAGGCATAGCCATTTTCCCGGCAAGATCTATGACCTCGGTTTCTACGCCCAAAAAGTCATCAACGCCCCCATCATTACCAATGTAAACATAGCGACCACCGGTAATTGCAACCGCTTCAACCCATTCCTTTGTCGCATCGAGCGTATAAATTTGGCCGCCTTTGACTACTATATCTGCAGGGGTTTGAGTTGTTTGCCGACGACAACCCACGGTGCTGCACAGCGATACTATTAACGCCAGTGATGTTAGAAACTTGAGTATTTTCATCTACCCTCTCACGCTATTAGCGTCCTTCGCTGTCCGCTAAATACGGTTACCTGATGTTTTTTCAGTTACACCGCAGCCTTTTTTCGCCACTAATGCCGACTTAACAGTTCTTTTACTACCGATGAACATCGGGTAGTTTATTGCATACATTTTTAGCACTGCGAAAACTGATCAACAAATAACTTTTTCGCAGTGCCTCCCTGCTGTTAATCGAGCGAATAACTAAACGACACACCTACTGTACGTGGCATGCCCATACTTCTCACATACGGCCCATTCCCACCCCTAAAGGCTGATGGATAGTAATCTTCGTCAGCTAGATTTCTAGCCCACAGCATTGTTTTCCACTTGCCAGAAGTGTCGCTTAACGATAAACGTGCATTGAAAATAGTGTAGTCTTCAGTCGCATCCTGCTTTAATACACCCCCTGAGGTCTCGTCAGTAAAACTCATATCGGCAGCTATACCCAAGACGTAATTCCCAGCAATACCCCATTCATATCCTGCCAACGCCACGTAAGACAGTTCAGGCGCCTGCGCTAGTTTTCCGCCAGAGGCATCGACGTAAGATGTCTGAACTAGCCACTCGCTATTACTTGCATCAACTGCCTGCCATTTATCTATCTCAGTATCAAGCCATGCCACACCAAGCGAGAGGGTAAGGCCCTCGGACGGTACCCATTGGATATCAATCTCGGCGCCGGTAATGCTGGATTTGTCTACATTCGTCAACCCGGAGATTGCACCTACCAGCGTAATTGCGACATCTTGTTCTTGTTTATCTTTGTAGTCATAGGAGAATAAAGCGCCATTGAACTGCATTGTCCCCTCGAGCAGTGTCGCTTTTGTGCCTATTTCATAAGAGGTTAATATCTCTTCACCATAGGGAATTAACTGCGTTGAGG
>JAPKCN010000205.1 GCA_028822945.1 Porticoccaceae bacterium
CCAGTCTTACCCAGCCAGAATAACCGACAGCTAAGCCGATCGGATCGCTGACCCAGCAATAATTACCTCAATCCTTTTTGGCTGCGTCTTGTTGCTGTTTGAGTTGATCGTACTGTTCTTCTGCCTGTAAAAAGATCCGCGCTAATGCAATGCGCTTCTCTATCTCTTCCCGACTTTCTTTGTCTTGCCGATCAGACACCGAAGATAGACGATCTTGCAAGTGTTTAAAGATTTTTTCTTTTTCGTCCATTAGCCTATCCCCAGCGGCTGGCGCCGATTAGCATATCCATCTTCTTTCATCGCCCACTCTCGCAACGCCTGAGAATTAGGCCCAAATCATCGAGTCGCATGAACTCCGCCGAGCTACTTTAATCGGACTAGTTTTATCGATCTAAAGACTGCAGCCATCACCAACGGCTATTTCTACTGTTATTCATGCTAAACGAGCTATTTTCACTATCACCTCGAAATCCGTTTATGTATAAGTCACAACTCTAATTATAACCCATAGTTACGCTGAAAAGCTTATCTCCAAGATCTCTGACGCCTATATTAGGGCGCTAGAGCAAACCCTCTTTGTTAGTCTAGGCACTTAACAAGTTGTGAGCTCAGCCAGTTAAAAAGTCGATACTTGCCTGTAGACTTAAAAGTCAACGTTAAACGCGAGTATTATGGCAACCACAATTTGCCCGTGCGCAATCGCTGAGGATGGTCACCGACGGAAAACTGGCCACTTCGCGTGCCTCGTCAAAGGATATCACGGCGACCCTGTCCTGCTCGCTCACAGACACGTAACAGTAGCGACCATCAGCGCTCTCTGTAGCCCAGTAAGGTTTAGCGCCAAGTGGGTGGTCGGAGAGTTCTACACTACGATATTCAAACGATACACGATCGACGATCGCCGCGTAACCCGACATGGTTGCGGCCACGCACAACTTAGTACCCGCATGATTAATTGCCAGACCATGGTGCGCCGAGTTTAACTGGTAATCGCTCAGATCCATGGCTTGAATGGCCGGAGGCACCGGCAATTCGAGTTTTCGGGTAACCACTTGACGTTCGGTATCGTACTCGACAAATCCGTGAAAAAACGAAATTTGCATGTACACAAATTTACCATCGGGGGCAATTGCCATGGGTCTTACCGCGCTATCTATCCAGGGCATGCCAAAGGCTTCAAGTTTTTCCGCCATATCCACGCGCTGAAGAATCTCATAGCTCTGCGCATCGACAATCTGAAAGTAGCGATCACCTTTTAGCCAGTCTAACCAGCGACTTGTGGTCGGCACATACACCTTGCCAATACTGGCGTGATAGATTTTTGTACCGTCGCAAGAATAGGTATTTTCGTGTGGACTCTCGCCCGAGGCAAATTCTGCGACAATATCTCCGGTCGCGGTATCAATAGCGTGCACCTTGCGCGCGGTAGAGGCAGACACGAGAAATATCTGACCATCGGGCGAAATCGCCGCGTGATCCGACCTCGCACCCTCAACCGGTGTGCGCCATAGGATGTCGCCCGTCTTCACATCTAGTGCCACCACATCGGCAAAACTCGGTCGCGAAACAAATAGGTGCCGGCCATCGCGCGAGGTAAACATATCGTCGACCATCTGGTGGTGGCCCTCACCGATCAGCTCTTTAATGAGCCACGACGTTACCCGTCGCGAGATACTAGAATCTAATTCTGCCAATCGCTGAGCCTTGTCCGGGACTGCGTCGAGTACTTTGATGCGCTGAAAAGTATGTGCATCATAGAGATCGATAGTGCCATCCCAATTATTGCCTACCACTATGACATCGCGCATACGAACATCGTCGCTGTTGGCCAAATGTGATCCTATACCAGTGGGGTCTTCTCGCATACTCAGCGACAGCGGATGCGCCTCAGAGTGGCTCGATGTCTCGGCGACCAGAGCGTTTGGTAGCGAACCGCTCGGCACCCCATCCAGGACGAACTCGGCTTGTAAATGAGCGCTCAACAACATGCCAACGACAAGCGAAAATCCGGCGCATGCGCGGCGAATAGAGCACATAACAGACTCCTTTTGTTTATTGCCAATGCTTTTCAGGTTAGCACGCTGGCGGCAGTTTGAATATGTCACAAATGGCAGATTTCCAAGTCACATCCCGTCAGCCTAATGCTCGAGACAGTCTGCTTTGGACGTCATGCTATTGAGCGTGTACTAATGGCACTGACTAAAGAAAGTGTGCTAGTGAAAAAGCGCAAAAGACCACTCGACCTTACCGATACGCTCTTCATTGGAAGCCATCGGTTGCGAAGGTATATTGCGCGCAAGCCACAAACTGACAAACACCATAGCGGTGCCAATCAGAAAAATAATCATAGGTGACATCAACCATACTAGTCTGACAAGGGCTTTAATCACCACCGTGGTAATGTGGTTAGTGGTAAAAGCAACACCGGAGGTGGATCCCATTTCAGCTAGATCGACAATCTTCTCAACTATTAAAAACTCGGCAAATAGGATGAATATCTGACCCCGAACGCCACCCATCGAAATCAGTGCATAGTAAAGCCAATAGCGCTTGCGCATCAGAAAATTCTTGGGTTGCGTGCTATAGCTCACAAACCTTGGGAATGCCGCCACTATTGCACTTGTGAGCAACCGGCGCTTCTTCGAGAGACAGCGACCGCTTAATGGTTTCTAAGTAGTGAAAGCCGGCAGAAATTGCCTACGTTGTGAGATACAGCCCTACCACTAAAGGGAAATAATCGCCGATAGCAACCCCCACACCGAGTAGGGCGATTGATATGTAGGCAAATAATTGTTATTTGCTCAACAGTAAAATAAGGACTGCGGTGAATGCCAAAAAACTCTAACACTTTCGAATGCTTTGCAACAAACCAATTTCGGCGTCGGAGAAGCCGGCTTTTTCAATGACAAAATTATTCAGTAGTGGCAATCGCTAAGGTGATGGACACGGTGATGCTCAGCACTAAGTTTTTCGGTGTCGGCTAAGTGTGTGACGCTGTGGAGTTATTGGGCATGAATTTTATGTCGCCTGATCACAATCTATACTTATAGCGATAGTATTATCATGTGCGGGCACGCATTCTCCCTTTAACGCAATCTACGACACTTATTAGGGTTGGGCTTGGCGCCTACCAACGAAGGCGATGCGATAAAATTGGGCATAGTGGGCTTAAAGGTCGCGGGCTCGAGGTGATAAGTGTTTATTTCACAGCTATTTGCCCAACAATGCTTTTTACGACGTGCGCACCAAGGTGTGCTCTTCTACGCGACGGTTTGTTTGTATGGCAAACAATGGGCGACCTATAAAAGATTGTTAGATGGATGACTCAAATAATCTTCTACTAGCCACCGGTGTGAGATTCACCACACATTTGCTTCGACCGCCTAAGCGCAGGTCGCCATAGTCAACTCCAATGATGCTTTTAAAACAATCAGATAAGCCTTGATCCAACCACATCATGCCGATGGGACACGCAACTGCAGACCAGTCCGCGCCGATTTAGCCATCGACTGCGAAGCTGCCGATGCGCGCAACGCTAATCTTGAGGTTTAATCTTACGCCACAATTTAATGCGCTCGGGTTTTGATCTTACCGGATTTTCCCGATAACTCGAAATAGTGC
>JAPKCN010000206.1 GCA_028822945.1 Porticoccaceae bacterium
TTGGCTAAGCGCAGTGGCATAGTAAATATTTCACCGTGCCTGTAGTCCTCTGTCGGCTGCACCGAGATACCCCGACTGAACGCTCGCAGGTCAATGCGCTCATGAGTAATACACAGATAATTAAAATAAGCCTCGGCATAGCGACTGCGGTATAAATTGCCCGAGCACACAAAGCACAATTGCTTAACCGGCACTCTTATATGTGTGCTACTCACAGGCACAACCGCCGACTAGAATCCAATTCGCCCCACACAAAAAGTCGATAGCGGCTAGCTCTACAAGCGCAGCAAATATCCAACGCCATTAACTAAAATCACTAATAACTCTAAGAAGTTGCCGGCAGGTTATCTGCCCGACCAAACGACCTTGATCGACAACTGGACGGCGGCGGTGGCCATGTTTTAACATGTCCTCCGCAACGCTAACTAAATCGGCGCGTATATCGCAACTGATCACCAAACCGGTCATATATTCACTCACCAGCCCGGCACTCGCTGCGGCATTATAAATACCACCGAGAATCGCCCTTAGACAGTCCATCTCAGACAACACCCCGACCAAAATGTGTTTATCATCCACAACACAAACACCGGAAATACGCTCCTTTACAATGATATCAACGGCTTGAAAAAGATTGTCATTAGCTAGCACAACAACTGGGTTGGGCAGCATATAATCACGCAAGTCGACCGAGCGAATCATCATTTACTCCTAACTATCTTATCAACAATTTTAATCGTGTCGCGGCTTACTCGAGGCCATTGAATCAACCGAAGGCGTGACGCAGAACGATAGTTTCGATGCGATCTGGCCCGGTCGATATAATATCGATAGGTGCGCCGACTAGGGCTTCAATACGATCGATATAAGCTCGAGCATTAGCCGGTAGATCGTCTAGGCGCTGCGCACCAACGGTAATCTCCGACCAACCTGGCAGGGTTTCATACTCGGGTACAACGTGCTCGTAATCGTCCGCATGCTGAGGAATCCCTGCAGGACTGCCATCGACATGCCGATAACCAGTACAGATACTCACTGAGTCGAGGCCATCAAGCACGTCGAGTTTTGTCAGACAGATACCCGACATACTATTTATCCGCACAGCTTGGCGCAATGCCACTGCATCGAACCATCCGCAGCGGCGCTCGCGGCCAGTGGTGGTACCGAATTCATGCCCTTTCTCGCCAAGATATCTACCAATCTCGCAGGTAAGTTCGGTCGGAAACGGCCCCGACCCAACCCGCGTAGTGTAAGCCTTGGTAATGCCAAGTATATAATCTAAGTACAGAGGTCCAAAACCGGTTCCGGCAGCGGCCGCACCGGCTGTCGTGTTCGACGAAGTGACGAAAGGATAGGTACCGTGGTCAATATCCAACAAACTGCCTTGAGCTCCCTCGAAAAGTATATTGCTATCGGCCTCACGACGACGATGCAGCAGGTCTGTTACATCGCACATCATCGGCAATAATTGCTCTGACCAAGCAGCGGCCCTATCGATAATTTGATTGCAGTCCACGCTCGCTGCCTTGTAGTAGTTATGCAATGAAAAATTATGATAGTCAACCACCTCGCGCAGCTTATCGGCGAAACGCGCCATATTTTTCAAATCACCAAAACGTAGACCGCGGCGAGCAATTTTATCCTCGTACGCGGGTCCTATACCACGCCCTGTAGTACCAATTTTACTACGGCCACGCGCCGCCTCTCGAGCGCCGTCAAGGGCTATGTGATAATCCAGTATCAGCGGGCAACTGGGAGACACATGCAGGCGACTGCGAACGTCGACACCGCGTCCCTCAAGCATCGCTATCTCACTTAACAGAGCGTCCGGCGCCAACACCACGCCATTGCCAATCACACAACTCACGTGCTGGCGAAGAATCCCCGAAGGAATTAGATGCAAAGCGGTTTTTTTACCGTCAATCACCAGTGTATGCCCGGCATTGTGACCGCCCTGAAAACGCACTACCACAGACGCTTTGTCAGTCAGCAAATCGACAATTTTACCCTTCCCTTCGTCGCCCCACTGAGAGCCGAGAATAACTACGCTTTTACCCATAAAACCCTTACTCACCTATAAGTCTCGTCCACGACATACTAAGATAGCTTTGTAATCAGCAAATCGCCAGACGAGCGCAAAAGTTGCCTATCGCAGTTCAGCTCGTCTAAATCTGCTATTTGACCCGCAAATATCTGCACCACGCGCTCGCCGTTGGCGCGAAGCCGTTCAACCTCTAAAAGCAATTGTGTATCACTACCGGCGTCAAAACATATACCCGCACCCGACTCTGAATTAGTTGAACTGCGGTTGACTAATGATTTTAAATCGAAGGCAAAGCCAGTAGCCGGACGGGCTCGACCAAATACCTCGCCGATTTGATCGTAGCGCCCGCCATTGCCGAGCGCCTTACCATAACCTTCTACATAGGCAGAAAACACCAAGCCTGTATGATAGTGGTAGCCCGGCAATTCGCCTAGATCAAAATATAGCGTGACATTTTCATCGACAATTTCAGCCGCTGCACAGCGCAATTGCTGAATCGCCGCCATGACTGCGCTCGGCGCACCCAAAAGTTCCCGCTGTGCTCGATCCAATACCTCCATACCACCTATCAGATTGGGCAACAAAAGCAGCCACACTGCCACATTTTCATCAACTATGTTGGTTGCCACCCAATGCTCTATCTCACCCACAGCTTTGCGCTGCAACAGCGCAATAAACTCGGCCTCTTGCGCAGCGCTGAGTTGCGCCGCATCGAGTAATCCCCGACAGATGTCGACGTGCCCAAGGTCGAGGCATACTGCATCCACACAGACAATCTGCAAACTTTTCAAGAACAGCGATATCACTTCGATGTCGGCTTGCAGCGACGTCTCCCCAAACAGCTCGACACCAATCGATATAGGCGTTCTAGAAGACAGAGCATCGCGGGCACGGGTGTGCAATACAGTCCCGGCATAACACATGCGACTCGGACCCCCGACCGCCAGACTACTGGCGTCAATTCTAGCTGTTTGAGGTGTAATATCCGCGCGCACCCCCATCATTCGGCCGCTAACTTGATCGGTAAGTCTGAATGTCAATAGATCCAGATCGTCGCCGGCGGCACCCAACAGTGAATCGGTAAACTCCAACATCGGGGGAATAACTAAGTCGTAGCCCCAAGAATGGTAGAGGTCGAGTAACTGGCGGCGCATATACTCGATAGATCTCGCCCGAATCGGCAACACGTCCTCTACGCCATCAGGTAATATCCAATGATTTTTAATTGTCATAATTACCTCTAGACGCCGGTTAACAGATCACCGCAGTAAAACTAATATTCCGCAACCGACCAACATACTGGTTAGGCCCAGTGCACGCATATGGCGTGTCTGCAGAGCGGCCATGATTTCAAGTATGCCGAGCCATCGACTCGGCATTAAAAACGGCATAATCCCCTCGAACACAAGCATCAGCGCCAGTGCTCTCATCAGGTCTTGCAGCATTTATCTATGACCCTTCAATTGGCAAAAAAAAGCCGGGACATCCCGGCTTTGAAGTTTAGCAAAATCGCCACGCTGCGACACGATAATTTACCCATTGGGACTCGTTCTCGACATTCAAT
>JAPKCN010000207.1 GCA_028822945.1 Porticoccaceae bacterium
TTTGGATAAGGTATTCGTCCAATTGCGATACACGACCACCTTGCGGATACAATACGATATGCTCAGCATTCAAAAACTGTTGCATAGATAGCGTTTTTTGAATGTTCGGATGGCCTTTACGCACTAGGCACCAAGCTTTTTCTCGATGCAAAACTATACTGTTAAAATCACCATCGGTGATCGGGACATTGTCAATCACAAAATCGATCTGACCAAACCGCATTCTCTCGCGCAAATCACTTTCGTATTGGGGCCACACATTTATGCGCGCAGATGACTCGAGTGCCTGAAACCGTTCCAAAAGGTCTGGAATAATAGTGATACCGCCATAATCAATAGACGCTATACAAAATATTTTAGTCGTGGTGGTAGGGTCAAAAAAATGTGACAGGGATAGAGTTGCGCTGATTCTATACAGAATATCTTGAATTGGCCGTTGCAATTCTAAGGCCTTGGGAGTCGGCCGCACACCGCGTCCGGTACGAATAAACAAGTCGTCTTTTAACTCCACTCTCAAGCGCCCTAGGGCCGCGCTAACCGCAGGTTGACTCATGCCGATCCTCTCAGCCGCGCGAGACAAATTTTGCTCGGTAATAACCGCATCAAAAATGGTAAGTAAATTTAAATCTACACTGCGAAGGTTCATATACGTACCCATCAATGGAGTTGTCAAGCATCTCTATAATAGCCTCACAGGGCAATCCTATCTCTTTTCTAAGAGCCAAAAAACTAATTACTTACCCAATGAGACTAAACCGCTTCAACGGCTATTAGTAGGCTTTTAGGCATATCCAACAGCGAAAAAACGCACCATATATCTGATATGGCTATGAAACTGGCTTAGTACCGCTTAATAACAATCGTTTATCAAAGGTTGTTATTCACAATCTGGCATCAAGTCGTCGACGCATTGACTAGTGCGCTTGCGCTGTTTATAGAGCGCTCGAATCAACTCTAGTCGCGGCGCCAAACTCTGAGTAGCGTCGCCACTTCGGGCGCCGAGCAATTGCCAGTAGGGTTGATCGGCACGCCACGGTCGCCACGTCCGATCGACGGCTATGGATTGCCCGGTGGCAAACCGCACCCAGGCGCGGCGCAGTTGCGCGCCGAGTGCCTCGAAACCCACGTATTTATCGCTGTCACCCCAGAAAATAATGGAATCCGCGCCGTGGGGGGCACCGAGAAGACGGTCACCCTGAAGTTGAATTCCGGCGTCGAAAAAATAGGTATAAACTGCCAGACCACGCCGATGCAATGCCCGCGCGCTTATCTCAGCCGATGTCAGATAGCGTAAATCACCAAAAAAACGCCGGTAACCCAATTCGCGGCTTTCGGAGAAGTCGTGTGGGTAGGTTGCCTCTATCGACCTTGCTTGATCGACAAACCAGCTCTGAAATTGGTCTTGTTTAATCCCCGTCCACGGCATGATAGAGCCCTCGAAACTCGACGCTCCAGATAAATAGGCATCACCATTTACTCGGCACCGGCGATCCTCGAAGCACATACCGGGCTCGCTAACAATCGACAAACCATCGACAATCGCCATCTGAAATCCAGACTGGGCATCGATCAAACGCATTGGTTCGACCGCCCGAAGTTGCGCTAGTGACTCGTCGCCGGATAAACCGGCGCGGCGAAGTAACTGCGCAGTTTGTTGTTCGGCGACTTTAACGTTACCACCAGCCCAGAATAACGGCGCCTTGGCTAGTTGATCGCGCCGGTACCAGAGCGGCCACGTAGCCCAGCCACTCTGAGCTATAGCGCGTTTAAAGAGACCTTTAGCCCGCGGGTTGGCGATCAATAAATTCACTGCCATGGCACCCGCCGAGATACCAAAAATAGTCACTTTCTCGGGATCGCCGCCAAACTCGCCAATATGCCGCTGTACCCAGCGCAGCGCCGAGAGAATATCCAACAAGCCAAAATTCGCCACGCCGCCATCGCTGTTCGGATCAGCAAAGAAACCAAGTGGTCCGAGCCGATAGTTCAGTGACACGACCACCACGCCCTCCTCGGCAAGGCGCTCTCCGGGAACATTGCCGTCTCCCCAGCGGAAGGCACCGCCGTGGATCCACACCATGACCGGCCGCTTGGAGGCGACGCCAGGCGTCCATACATTTAGCGTCAGACAATCTTCGCTACTCGCCGGTGGATCGATTAAATCACTCATGCAACTCGCGCCAAACTCCGATGCGGACCAAGCGCGCTCAGTAAAGCTACGATCTATCGGCTCTTGCCATCGGAGAGTGCCAACCGGAGGCTCTGCATAGGGTATGCCTTTTGCAAAGTAAACGCCGTTATCGGCACGCGCGAATTGCAGCGCACCCAAATTCTCGACACTCGCCAGAACATCCGCGCTGACGATGACTGCAAGGCTTGCTACAGCAAAAAATACCAACTTACGCACACCGCACTACCCCGATTCGTTGACCGTTTATACCTAAACTGAGAATATCCTAATTTTGTCTAATCTGCACGATCCTTGGGGCTGAGTCAGACCTCCTAAACAGAGGCTATAACGATCATGTGGTACGCAGCGTTCCAAAATTGGACAGGCACTGGGGGAAAAATAAGCTGAACTTTGTTTGACCCGTGAAAATCCTAGTTATACTGTTTCGAAGTCTATAAATGACGTTTTGATAACGGATCCTATCGTGAGCAAATTTCCCAAGTTCAAGCAAGCCGACTACCCTAAATTATATTTAGAGCAAACCGATAAGGATTTATCGCAAAATTTGCACAGCAATTTTCGCTACGCCTACTTCAAAACTATCGCCCGAGGTGGAAAATCGTTGATTCAATCCTGCAAAGATATGCATTTGGGTCGCGTGGTGTGCCATAAATCACTGCTGCCGCAGTTTGCCAACGACGCCATCGAGCAAAAGCGGCTTCTGCGCGAAGCGCGCGTCTCGGCCATGTTGCAACATCCGAATACCATGCCGACCTATGAGCTCGGCCGCAACCGTCAAGGGCATCACTACTTCACCATGAAACTGGTGCACGGATACACCTTTCGGGAAATCATCGACTACCGCGAACGCTACGACATTAGCCAGTTGCTAAACATTATTGTGCAAGTCGCCTATGCGCTGGAATATGCTCACACCCACGGGGTGATTCACAGGGATATCAAACCGGAAAATATCCTCGTCGGGCCGTTTGGGGAAATCCTATTGTTAGACTGGGGACTTGCAAAAGTTAGAAGCGAAAATGGCGAGCCCTCCAACATCGACGACATCGAACCGACAACAGCCTCGCTAGACTCCGGCATGACTGGTTTTCAGAAACTTCAGGGGACAGTGAACTACATGTCGCCAGAACAGATTGCGCGCGCGCCAGATATCGATGGCAAAACCGATATCTACAGCCTCGCGGTCTTGCTCTACGAAGCGATCACTGGGAATACCCCGGCGCAGGGCGACACGATGCACGAGCTATTAGCAAGCGCTAAAAACCACATGCCGATAGCACCGTCGACAATGACCGGATCTATGCCGATCAGCAAAAGACTCGAAAAAACTATTATGCAATGTCTGCACAAAGATCCGCAAAAGCGCGTGGCAAATGTTGGCG
>JAPKCN010000032.1 GCA_028822945.1 Porticoccaceae bacterium
TGAGCAGCTGTCACTACTTGTTAAAATGTAAGAGGCTCGCTATTGGTTGCGTGTAGGAGGCGACGAGGCCGTGACTGAGGTCGCCAAGCGGGCGAGATTGAAGAACGCGACCTCTATGTTACGCGCGCCTCGATGAATGACTGAATACTTTGGCGCCATCGCGCACTGATGCCAACAAACCGTTTCTGCAGACCGCGCCGGCGTTGATCGCGATTTCTCTCAAAAAGGCCACCATCGATGCTGAGGGCCAGCGCCGCAAAAACTACTACATCTCGGAATCCGTAGGCATCGCTACGGGCATTTTGAATGCCGCACTGCACCACGCCGGTTTGGAAAGCTTGACACATACGCCGAGCCCGATGAAATTTCTCAGTGAGATTTTGCGGCGACCGGATTACGAGCGACCCTCGTTACTGCTGGTGGTGGGTTATCCCGCTGCAGGTGCATCGGTTCCAGATATCGCGCGTTTGCCGCTGGCGGACCTCGCGACTTTCATCTAGCGTAAACGGGTTTAAATTATGCACCCGAGAGCTAGTCTTTGCTACCATGCAAGTCTAATATTGTCGGCTGATAAGTGCGGGGATTTGTATGGCTAAACTGACCCACCTGAACACCGCGGGCGAAGCCCACATGGTGGACATTTCGGAAAAATCTACTACGGCTCGTAGTGCCACGGCGCAGTCACACATCGTCTTGAGCGCTGGGATTATCGCTGCCATCCGCGATGACAGCTTACCCAAGGGCGATCTTTATGCCACCGCGCGGATTGCCGGTATTCAGGCGGCAAAAAAATGTAGTGAGTTAATCCCGCTCTGCCATCCGTTGCCGCTGTCCAAGGTGGCTGTCGATATAGTCATGGAAGGCGATTGTCTAGTGGTTACGGCACTGTGCAAAACTACTGGTAAGACCGGCGTCGAGATGGAGGCACTGACGGCTGCGTCGGTGGCGGCTCTGACGATTTATGATATGTGCAAGGGTATCGATAAGGGTATGTCGATTAACCAAACGCGACTATTAGAAAAATCTGGGGGCAAATCGGGCGATTGGCGTGCCGACGGTGTCAGCGATGATTAAGCTGCTATTTTTTGGTCGTCTAGGGGATGCTACATATGCTGCTCCGGAGGTTTTCGAGGCCAGCGTGGGGCTTACCGCAGCTGGCGTTCGCGATGCGTTGTCGTCGCTATATCCGGCGCTCGGAAGGGCCTTATTTGAGCCACAGGTTTTAGTCTCGGTCGATCGCGTGATTGTCGATTGGCAGCAACCGTTGTTGGATGGCTGTGAATTAGCCTTTCTGCCACCGGTCACAGGCGGCTAGAGCGCAATGCGCAATCGCCTAGTGGTGCAATTGGTGGATTTCGATCTGGCAGCCGAGTATCGTCGCTTGTGTGAACTGGATGGCGCGGTTGGTGCAGTCGTTACATTCTGTGGTTTAGTGCGTGATTGCGAACAGCAAGCGCCGATTGATTCGCTGACATTGCAGCATTACCCAGGTATGACCGAGGCCTCGCTCGGAGATATTGTTGCCAGCGCAGACCGTCGCTGGCCGTTGCATGGCATAACTATTATTCACCGGGTCGGCGAATTGCTGCCACGCGATCAAATTGTTTTTGTCGGTGTTGCCAGTGGTCATCGTGCTGCGGCTTTTCAAGCGGCGGATTATCTGATGGATTATCTTAAGACACGCGCCATGTTTTGGAAAAATGTCGCGCATGGCGGCGAGCGTCAGTGGGTCGATTGTAAAGACTCGGATCGCCAGGCGGCCCACCGTTGGTCGCAGGACCCAAAGCGCCAATGAACAGTGCAGTCGATGGCGTGATACTAGCGGCGGGGCGCTCGAGTAGAATGGCCTCTGGCAATAAGCTTCGGGCACAGCTCGCCGGGCGCGGGCTACTGGAGCGCGTAGCAGAGCGATTTTCCCCTCAGGTGAGCCAATTAGTCATTAATCTTGACTCGGCATTTACGGATCTGCCATACCCGATTGTCGAGGACGCTGTCGACGGCTTTCGCGGACCTTTGGTGGGTCTCTTTAGTGCTTTGATGTCGCCCCACTTGAGCACCGCGAGCTATTTGGCGATGGTACCTTGCGATGGGCCTTTTTTACCCAACGATTTAGTGGTTAAGCTTTATCGGGCGATCACGGCGGCGAATGCGCCAATTGCGTGTGCGCGGTATGCGGGCGTCGCACAACCGACCTTTTCGGTTTGGCGCAAGGATATTTTTTCAGCCGTCGAGCGGGCACTATTTAATAATCAAAATGGCGGTTTTAAACCGCTGATGTCCTCGTTCCAAACTGTCTATGTGGATTGGCCTAAGCAGACGCTCGAGCCGTTTTTTAATATTAATAGCGATCAAGATTTGGCTCAGGCCGAGCGCTTACTGTGCGATTGAGTGGCCGCCAGTTCGCCCGCTACAGTCGGCATTTATTAATGGACGATATTGGCGTCGATGGTCAGGACCGGTTGCTCAATAGCCATATATTAATTGTCGGTATGGGCGGCCTAGGTTGCCCCGCAGCGCTGTATTTAGCGGCTGCCGGTATTGGTCGCATGACCGTTTGTGACGCGGATGTGGTTGCAGACAGCAACCTCCATCGGCAGATTCTCTATCGGCAAGGAGATGTCGGTGAGTTCAAGGTCGATTGCGCCAAGCGCGCGCTGCAAGAGGTTAATGCAGATCTAGTCGTGCAGGCATATGCCCAGTCAGTATCTGCCGAAATTCTCGACGGCGATTACCAGTTGGTACTCGATTGCACGGATAACCTAGCGGCAAGAGGACTACTCAACCGCCACTGTAGGGCGAGTCGACTGCCACTGGTGAGTGCCTCGGCGATTGGCTGGGAGGGGCAGTTGCTGGCGTTTGACTTTGTGCGGCAGCAGAGCCCATGCTTTAATTGTAGTATCACGCAGAGTAAACCGGAGGCAGCTACCGAGTTGGCTGAAGATTGCAGTAGCGCCGGTGTGCTCGGCCCGGTATTGGGCGTCATGGGCAGCTTACAGGCGACTACCGCGATCGCCATGAT
The DNA here is from genome assembly GCA_028822945.1 of Porticoccaceae bacterium. GTDB lineage: Bacteria > Pseudomonadota > Gammaproteobacteria > Pseudomonadales > Porticoccaceae > TMED48. The sequence continues at coordinate 3,020 of JAPKCN010000032.1, forward strand.
ACTTGGATATTTTCAGCAGCATGGCGAATTGCAGCGCTACGACGGCAAGTCTGGTCGGTGGATGAATGTAACTTTGTCGACCAACCCGAATTGCCAACTATGCTGCGGTTCAAAGGTTGATGTGTAGCTAATTTTTACGTGTTTCAATGAACGAGTCAGTTAGGAGATAACCGCATGAGTCATGACCCATCCGCAGCACGACGCTTTGTCAGTATCGCGGTATTGACGGTTTCCGATACGCGAACGCTTGAAACCGACACCAGCGGCGATTACTTACAATCTGCGCTGGAGGGCGAGGGACACCGTCTCGCCCAACGTCGGTTGGTGATCGATGATGTCTATAAGATGCGCGCCACGGTGAGCGCATGGATAGCCGATTCTGCGGTTGAGGTAATTATCACCACCGGCGGCACCGGTTTTACCGGCCGCGATAGCACGCCAGAGGCATTGGCGCCTCTATTTGATAAGCATATAGAGGGCTTTGGCGAACTTTTTCGACAGCTATCCTACACTGAGATTGGCACCTCCACGGTGCAGTCGCGGTGTCTGGCGGGGCTTGCCAACAACACTGCAATTTTCTGTTTACCAGGTTCCACCGGGGCTTGCAAAACCGGTTGGCAGGGAATTATTCAACAACAATTGGACAGTACCCACCAGCCCTGTAACTTTGTCCAACACGTGCGTAGAAAAGCCCGAGAATGCTGACGGTTGCGGCGGCGATTAGCCAGCTCACCCAAGCGATTGAACCTCGGGTATCGACCGAGACAGTCGAGATCGCATATAGCCTCGGTAGGGTGCTGGCGACAGACATCGTGGCGACTGTAAGTGTGCCTCCCGCCGATAATAGCGCCATGGATGGTTATGCGTTTTGCTACAGCGAGGCCGCGGCTCATGCCTTTGATCTGCCGCTGTCGCAACGGATTGCCGCGGGCAGCCTGTCTAAGCCGTTGCTGAAAAACACTCTTGCGCGGATCTTTACCGGTGGTGAAATACCCTTGGGTGCAGATACTGTGGCGATGCAGGAAAACTGTTCAGAATCCGACAGCCGAGTGGCTATCGACGTCACTGTTGAGTCCGGTGCCAATATTCGCCCGCGCGGGCAGGACATCGCTAAGGGGCATACTGTGATTGCCGCGGGCGCGCCTATTCGCGCTCAGGAAATGGGCCTGCTGTCATCCATCGGCGTTGTGACAGTGCCGGTCTACCAGCGTTTGCGAGTTGCGCTGTTTTCATCTGGCGACGAATTGATCGAGCCCGGTAGGCCGCTGTTAGCGGGCCAGATATACAATTCTAACCGCGCCACTATGATCGGTCTTGTTCGGGCTTTGGGTATGCAGCCAGTCGATCTCGGCAGTGTTCCAGACTGTCCCCAAGCGACCCGAGATATTCTCGTGAAAGCGGCGGTCCAAGGCGATGTCGTTCTCTGTTCTGGGGGCGTATCGGTGGGTGAGGAGGATCATGTTAAAGCGGCTGTGGCGGCGCTCGGTGCAATCGATTTTTGGCGGGTGGCCATAAAGCCGGGTAAGCCTCTGGCATTTGGCAATGTTCGTGGCGTGCCGTTTATCGGTTTGCCGGGAAATCCGAGTTCGGTATTTGTCACCAGCTATATTTTAGCGCGTCCGTTTTTACAAGCCTGTCAGGGTCATGCTGACTGGCAGCCAAGGGTCTACAAAGCCAGGGCCGCTTTTAAGCGCGCTGGAGAAACGCGCGAGGTCTATCTTCGCGCCCGTCTGAATAGCTTGAGTGGTGCGGTCGAGATATTTTCCAATCAGAGTAGCGGCGTACTCTCTTCAGCCTGTTGGGGTGATGTCTTTGTCAGACAAAAAAGTGGTGAATCCATCAAAGTGGACGACCTAGTGGATGTGCTACCCTATTCAGCCCAATACTGACTAATAATTAAAAAAGTAGGTTGCCATAGACGTGACTGTAAATACTGCCCTCGTGGATCCCTTTGGTCGAAAAGTCGACTATCTGAGACTATCGGTGACCGACCGCTGTAACTTGCGCTGCGTTTACTGCATGGCCGAGGATATGACATTTTTGCCCAGACAGCAGTTGCTTACGCTGGAGGAATTGTGCGACACCGCTGCGGCCTTTGTTGAATTGGGAGTGCGCAAGATTCGCCTAACCGGCGGTGAGCCACTGATTAGGCGCGACATTCTCAGTTTAGTCGAGACGCTATCTAGCTTGCCGGGGCTCGATGAATTGACGATGACAAGCAACGGCGTGATGCTGCCAAAGATGGCGCAGGCGTTAAAGGACGCCGGTTTAGCGCGCTTGAATATCAGTATCGACAGCCTGAGAGCCGAGCGTTTTAAAAGTTTGACGCGGGTTGGCGATCTAGCTCAGGTGTTAGTGGGTATCCGCGCGGCGGTCGCGGCAGGCTTTACCAAGGTGAAACTAAACGCCGTGATACTCGCCGGATTCAATGACGATGAAGTCCTCGATTTGGCGCACTTTGCGGTAGATAACGGACTCGATATCTCGTTTATCGAAGAGATGCCGCTCGGTGAGATCTCCTCTCACAGTCGGAGTAACACTCAGATCAGTAGCGAACAGCTTCGCCAGCAACTAGCCAGTGAATTTAGCCTGTTGGATACCGCCGAAACTACCGGTGGGCCATCGCGTTATTTTCGTGTTGCACACAGTCCGTCAAAAATTGGCTTTATTTCGCCGATGTCGAACAATTTTTGCAGCTCATGTAATCGCGTTCGCCTGACCGCGCAAGGGCGTCTTTTACTCTGCCTCGGGAATGAGCACAGTGTCGATTTGCGCGCCATTTTAAGGCGCCATCCGGGCGATGTGGCGTGTTTAAAGCAGCATATAATTGCGGCCATCACGAAAAAGCCTGAGCGCCACTACTTTGATCCCGAACGCACTGAAATTGTCCGATTTATGAATATGACAGGCGGCTGATGGCGCTCGAGTTTATTACCCTCGCCCACAGTTATTGGTTGCTGTTTGCCATCGCCCTGATGGCGGTCCTCTATGCATCGGTCGGACACGGCGGAGCTTCTGGCTATTTGGCGGCCATGGCACTTTCGGGGCTCGCTCCCGAGCAAATGCGGCCGGCGGCACTGCTGATGAATATCGTCGTTACCTGTTGGTTACTGTACCGCTTTAAGCCTCGCGGTTTAATGCCTATACGATTATTTTGGCCGCTGGTACTCACCTCTGCGCCAATGGCCTTTATCGGCGGCACGATAAAGGTTGATGCTGATATTTATCAACTGTTACTCGGCAGTGTGTTATTGCTGGCAGCGGTTCGTATGCTCGCCGCGCCGGTGACTGCGGTCGCCGAGGTCGAACCCCACCGATATCTGGTAGCGGCGTTAGGCGCCTTGTTGGGTTTTGCCGCAGGTCTCACCGGTATTGGTGGCGGGGTCTATCTGAGTCCGATACTGGTACTTACTGGTTGGTGCTCAGTGCGCGCCAGTGCCGCTTTAGCCGCGGGCTTTATTTTACTAAATTCACTTGCCGGACTGAGCGGATATTTATTGACTGCGGGGTCTTTACCCATAGGCACTGGTTGGTTGTTGTTCGCGGCGTTCACGGGTTGTTTACTGGGCACTGAATTGGCAACTCACCGAGCCAGCTCGCGCCTGCTGCAAACTCTATTGGGGTTGGTGCTTGGGGTAGCGGCTGTAAAGATGCTCTCTATGGCGTTAGAGTAGCGGTGATGTCGATGCATGCATGCTGGAATCTGTAGTTTAAGCGGGTAAGATTTGCTCGTTGGTCAGCGACGACAGAATAAACGCAAACCTTGGGTGATAGACTACAAATGCTAATGTAAACGCAGTGGTGAAGTTTAAAAGGATTATTAAGTGAGATATAAAGATAGTGTGGTGGTAGTGACTGGCGGCGCCCATGGTATTGGGCGCGCCCTGTGCGAAAATTTTTTTGCCGCCGGTGCTCACGTGGTGGTGGTAGACATTGATTTACCCGCCGCAGAAAAAGTGGCCGCGGCTGTCGATGGGTTTGCGGTGCAGGCGGATGTTGGCGTGGAAGCCGATATACAAGCGTTGATCGCCAAGACTGAGGCAGTACTTGGGCCGATCGATGTGTTTGTTTCGAATGCGGGTGTCGCCTTGACCGATGGCCCTGATTGGCTTGCGGCTTCGGCGCCCGACGAACATTGGATGACGAGTTGGCAGGTCAATGTTATGGCGCACGTTTATGCAGCGCGGGCGCTGGTGCCGCAAATGATTCGGCGCGGCGGCGGGTACTTTGTGAATGTAGCCTCGGGTGCATCGCTGCTCTGCCAAGTTGGCGATGCCGCCTACTCGACCACCAAGAGTGCAGCACTGGGTTTTGCTGAATCTCTCGCGATTACCCATGGTGACGATGGTATTCAGGTGTCAGTAGTCTGTCCGTTATATGTCGCAACGCGCATGACCGAGGGTGGTCGCGGTGTCAGTGGCAGCGATAGAGTGATGAGTGCCGATGAGGCCGCCGACGCCGTTTTGGCGGGCATGGAGGAGGGAACGTTTTTAATCTTGCCGCACCAGGAGGTGGCCACTTATGCGCAACGCAAGGGTGCCGATTACGATCGCTGGTTAATTGGTATGCGGCGCATGCGCCAGTCGATGCTCAAGCAAAACCCACAGTTTGCCTATGAGATTATCCCAAATGTCTAGAATATCTATTTATCTATTTATCTATTTATCTATTTATCTATATAAATATTAAAGATTATTTTAAAAATATTTTCAAACTTATAACCTCCATAATTTCAGTGGCATCGTTGGAATAATAGGTTCCACCAGATCGCCCAATAACTTAGTATACGACTTTGATCAAATACGGCTCGAGGAATTTTAGATGAAAACACGCGCAGCAGTTGCCTTTGGTGCCGGTAAACCACTGGAGATAGTCGAGGTTGACTTAGAGGGCCCCAAGGCCGGTGAGGTACTGGTCGAGATCAAGGCGACCGGTGTTTGCCACACCGATGCATTTACGCTCTCGGGCGACGACCCCGAGGGGGCATTTCCAGCTATTTTAGGGCATGAGGGTGCCGGCGTGGTGCTCGAGGTAGGTGCCGGAGTCAAGCATCTCAAGCGCGGCGACCATGTAATACCGCTTTACACAGCGGAATGCCGAGAGTGCGATTTTTGTTTGAATCCAAAAACCAATCTTTGTCAGGCAGTGCGCGCCACTCAAGGGCAGGGCGTGATGCCCGATGGTACTAGTCGGTTCTCATTTGAAGGTAAACCGATACTGCACTACATGGGGTGCTCGACCTTCTCTAACTATACGGTACTGCCGGAAATATCGCTGGCCAAGGTGCGCGAGGATGCGCCATTTGACAAGATTTGCTACATCGGCTGTGGCGTCACCACGGGTATTGGTGCTGTGGCCTTCACCATGAAGGTCGAAGCGGGATCTACGGTGGCCGTGTTTGGCCTGGGAGGTATTGGCCTAAATGTTATTCAGGGTGCCAAGATGGTTGGCGCAACGCGTATTATTGGTGTTGACCTAAACCCCGCTCGGGCAGCGCTAGGTAAGCAATTTGGCATGACTGACTTCGTCAACCCGAAAGATGTCGATAACCTAGTAGACTATATTGTCGATATGACTGGCGGTGGCGTCGATTACAGTTTTGAGTGCATCGGCAACGTCGATGTCATGCGCCAGGCGCTGGAATGTTGCCACAAAGGCTGGGGCGAGAGTTGTATTGTCGGCGTCGCCGGGGCCGGTAAAGAGATTTCTACGCGACCGTTTCAATTGGTCACTGGGCGCTCATGGCGGGGCACTGCTTTTGGAGGTGCCCGCGGTCGCACCGACGTACCGCGGATTGTCGACTGGTATATGGATGGCAAGATTAATATCGACGATCTGATTACCCATAAGATGCCGCTGGAGGATATCAATAAAGCCTTTGACTTGATGCATTCAGGTGAGTCTATTCGCTCGGTGGTGGAGTTTTAAATGGCCCTAGAAAATATTTCTGCTAACCGAAGTTTTGGAGGCCAGCAGTTGCGCTACCGCCATCAATCGAGTGTGTTAAATTGCGCTATGACGTTTAGCATTTATCTGCCGGCGCAGGTCGATAATCTGCCTAATAAGCTTCCAGTGCTCTACTGGCTGTCGGGTCTGACCTGCAGTGATGAGAACTTCGTGCAGAAAGCCGGCGCCCAGCAGTATGCCTCCAAGCACGGTATGGCGATTGTTTGCGCTGATACCAGTCCGCGTGGTGAGGGTGTCGCCGACGATGCAGAAGGTGCCTATGATATGGGCTTGGGGGCAGGCTTTTATGTCGATGCTAGCGAGCAACCTTGGGCTGAGCACTATCGAATGTACAGTTATATCGTCGATGAACTTCCCGCTTTGATAGGCGCGCAATTCCCGATCGATAATCAGCGAGCGGGTATATCGGGCCACAGTATGGGCGGTCACGGCGCTCTCACTATCGCACTGAGAAATCCGACGCAGTTCAAATCTGTATCGGCCTTTGCGCCGATCTGTTCGCCGCTCAACTGTGCTTGGGGTGAAAAGGCCCTGGATGGTTACCTAGGTGAGAATAGAACTACTTGGGAGGCACATGACACAGTGTCCTTGGTATCTCGAGCCAATACCCATCTGCCGGTGTTAGTTGATCAGGGTGAGGCGGATAACTTTCTTGCCGAACAACTTAAAACTGAGTTATTGATCGAGGCGGCGCGGCGCGCGGATTACCCGATGCAGATTAGATTGCATCCAGGCTACGACCACAGCTACTTTTTTATCGCTAGTTTTATCGGTGAACATATTGCCTTTCACGCGGCAGCGTTATCCTAAAGCACCACTCTGGTGGGCGGAAGGAACCTCGCAGTTGGGAATGTTTGTGCCTCGGTATGGCTCTGCTAGAGCGTTGAAGCGCAGGTCGCCTTTGCTGCCGCCGACATCACACTGTGGTATAAGAAATAGGAATATTCATGGTCTCTTTGACTTGTTCCATAACTACGTAACTGGTTGATTCCTGCACGCCGGGCAAGGTCAGTAATGTTTCGCCGAGAAATTTACGGTAGGCATCCATATCCGCGACGCGGGCCTTTATCAGATAGTCAAAGTTACCAGATACCAGATAGCACTCTTGGACTTCTTCTAGTCTTGCGGCAGCGGCCTTAAAGTCCTCAAAGATATCCTGAGCGGTGCGTACCAAGCGGATTTGCACGAAGACCACCAGTCCGGCATTCAAGTATTTGGGGTTGAGGAGGGCGGTATAGCCTGTGATCACACCCTCGCGCTCCATCTTTTTTACCCGCTCGAGGCACGGGCTAGTGGATAAACCAACGCGATTGGCCAACTCAGCAAAGGTGATGCGCCCTTTTTTCTGTAGTTCGCGGAGAATTTTTTTATCCAATAGGTTCAATTTATAGCGTTTTGTCATAATTACGTTTTTAGGAAAATATCCATTATTATGATATATTTTTAAGCATAATAAACTTAAATATTCGCTTTATTAAGAAAAAATCAATAAATATTTCTGTTCTCTCCGCAATACACTAGATCTCTAAAAAGCGTCGGATTCTCGCCTAAAGCTCGATTCAACAGCCATTGATTCGTTATAAAAATCTGTAATGGAGTGATAGATATGCTGATCGGTGTGCCTAAAGAAATTAAAAACCATGAGTATCGTGTTGGTCTGACCCCAGCCGGAGTTAGTGAATTGGTCGCGCGCGGTCATCGCGTTATGATTGAAGGCGGGGGCGGCGTGGGTGTCGGCCTTGACGATGCCGAATACCTCGCCGCTGGCGCAGACATTGTCGCCTCTGCTAATGAGGTTTTTACGCGCGCCGAAATGCTCATTAAAGTGAAAGAACCGCAGCCACATGAATGTAAAATGCTGCGCCCAGGCCAACTCTTGTTTACTTACCTGCACCTGGCGCCCGATCCACGCCAGACAGAGCTTTTAGTGCAGTCGGGCGTCAGCGCTATCGCGTATGAAACTATCACCGACGATCGCGGTGGTCTCCCCCTTTTGGCACCCATGTCCGAAGTTGCTGGCCGGTTGTCTGCGCAGCAGGGTGCCCATTGCCTCCAAAAAGCTCAGGGTGGAGCTGGAATTTTACTAGGTGGCGTACCCGGAGTCGCCGCTGCTCATGTTTGCATTCTTGGCGGCGGAGTCGTCGGATTAAATGCCGCTCGTGTGGCCATGGGGTTGGGCGCCAATGTGACTATTCTCGACCGTAGCCTACCGCGCCTTCGCTACATTGATGAAATCTATGGCGATCGCATCAATACACTGTTCAGTACGGCACAAGCGATTCGCGAGCAAGCGATACTGGCAGATTTAGTGATTGGTGCGATTCTGGTGCCCGGTGCCGCTGCGACTAAACTGCTCACGCGAGATATGTTAAAGCTAATGAAGCCGCGTTCTGTAGTAGTTGATGTAGCGATTGATCAGGGTGGTTGTTTTGAAACGAGTAGACCCACCACCCACGATGAACCGACGTATATAGTCGACAATATTATTCACTACTGCGTCGCCAACATGCCCGGCGCGGTTGCGCGAACCTCGACCTTTGCGCTGACTAACGCGACTCTGCCATTTGTGATGAAGTTGGCAGATTTCGGGTTGCAGGCTTTGACCTCAGATGTCCATCTATTAGCAGGTCTAAACGTACACCGTGGGTTGGTGACTTTTAAGGCTGTCTCCGATACCTTGGGCTATGATTATGTCGATCCGCTGGCTGCGATCAACACTCAAATATGAGATTGCTAGATAAACGTTCGGAGCGATTTGTTCCTTGGTAAGTGAGCAGGGGACACACGAGACGTCGACGCGTCTAAAAATCGACCGCAACTGAGTAACTACTGCTTTTAGAGTGGTGGGTATAAATTTGTTAGAGATTTTTTAAGCGAGAACTTGGTATCCTAGCATCGGTTATCATAAAAAAGCTCTGAAGCTCAATGTGCTACACGTTTTTAGCAGCGACACTTTGTCGACGCCAACCTGGCAAGTGAACGTTTTCTGCGGCAGACTATTGCGTCATATTAACCCTAAAATGGCCTCGCCTGCTGGGCTCGAACCCGCGATACATTGATTAACAGTCCGCTTTGCTCAAACCTTAATCACACGAAACCCATCCGAAACACTCGTAAACCTTAAACTATATAGAAAATTAATATGTGTCCAACTGAGTGTAAAAGAGGTTGGTCCGGCACCTATTTGGTAACCTAAAGGCGATCATATTTTGGAGTGTTTGGACTTAATAACGTCTAACTTCTGCAGCCATCAAACCGCTTAACAATAATATTCACCACCCAATTTTTTTCCTGATAGTAATCTACCGCCTCCAGTTTAGGCTCTGTGTATTTAGCTATCCTGTCCCAAGCATCAATAGAGCGGCTTAGATCATAAATGCATTCAACTTCAGTTTAATAAGGGCTATTACTCATGATGAGGCTCCTATTGTTAAGGTTTTCTTATCAAAAATCTTTGTTAGAAAAAATTTCAATCCTGTCTCATACACTCTGATCGTAAACACATGTCTAATTTTGAATATGCGAAACTCTAGCTGAAAAGTTGGATTTCAGATTAGGGAATGTCGATTGATTAAATGGATGCGCTCTAAGTCAATTGTTTAGTTCGCTCTGTGGCAACAGAGCTAAGACTGATTAGGATAACCTTGTGACTAAAGATGTCGATAGTTGGCTAACTAAGCACTCAACTTTGTGTCTAAAACATTCGTGAGGGTAAGGTGAAAAATTTAATTAATATTATAAAGAAGAATGTAATAGCTTACTTATCAGGCACATTATGGCGCGTTTTATCGAAGATAAGGGATCATGGGTAAAAGCTTAATGAGATTATTTGTAGCCATACTCCTGTCAATTACAGTGGTTGGATGTCAACCGAAACAGACTCTAATGGATTCGCCTGATACCAGTAAAGCTGCCGAATTTGTTTTTACTAATGGAAAAATTTATACCGGAGACCTTTCCAGCCCATGGGTTTCTAGCAGAGGTAT
>JAPKCN010000033.1 GCA_028822945.1 Porticoccaceae bacterium
TGCAGAACTTCTTCATAACAGCAACGCTCTACCAACATGCGGGTCGGTGCATCACAGGATTGTCCGGTATTAAACATGCATTCATCCACGGAGGCCGTCACATAGGTTTCGAGATCACAATCGGCAAACACGAGACTGGGCGATTTTCCTCCTAGCTCCAGAGTGACTCTCTTGACGGTCTCCGCAGAGTCCTTAGTCACCGCCATTCCGCCCCGTTTTGATCCAGTAAAAGACATCATCTGAATATCCGGATGGCGCGATAACGCGGCACCGACAATTGGCCCTTCTCCATTTACTAAATTAAAAACCCCCGGAGGAAAACCCGCTTCATGAATAATCTCAGCATAAACCATAGCAGAAATAGGGGTATATTCTGAGGGCTTCAAAATACAGGTGCAGCCAGTCGCGAGAGCGGGAATCACCTTGAGAGCGATCTGGTTAATCGGCCAATTCCATGGGGTAATGAGTCCACAAACGCCAATCGGCTCTCGCAAAATGATATCGCCCGTCTCGAGGATTATCCGTTCTTCGAGATTATGTAATGCATTGACAAACCCGTTGAGATGACCGATGGCCGCGTCGGCCTGCGAGTTTCGCGCCATAGAGATGGGTGCACCCATCTCAATTCTCATTGCCTGGGCAAGATCTTCAAAGCGTTTTTGTGTGACCTTTTTAAGACGACTTAGTAGCTCCAAGCGTTCCGCTTTGCTAGTTTGCGAAAAGGTTTCGAAAGCGTACTTCGCCTGTTCGACCGCGCGATCAACATCAGCACTGTCTCCCATAGCGACTTTACCGACCTCTTCACTCGTCGCGGGATTCAAAATTGGCATTGTGCGTGAAGAGATAGGGGTTATCCAAGTGCCTCCTATATAAAATTTGTCTATATTTTCCATGTGATTCTTTTAGTCTCCAGTTCAGCGTGCCTGAGTTAGACAAGATTCAATTAAGATGCGTATCTGTTTAAAGTATAACGCTTTTAATTATTTTCCGACCTAACTAGCCATAGGCTTGGGATGGTAGCCAGGTCACAACCGCCTGCCAATTGAAAATAATCAGCATGCCGATTAACTGTAAGGCTATAAAAGGCATAACGCCGCGATAAATAGTGGTGACCTTGATACCCTCGGGGGCCGCCCCCTTAAGGTAAAAAATCGCAAAACCCACCGGTGGTGTCAAAAAACTGGTTTGCAAGCAAACCGCAAACAGGATAGTGAACCAGATCGGATCAAAGCCTAAGTTACTCACCACCGGCGATACCAACGGCAAAACGATCAGCGTCAACTCAATCCAGTCGAGAAAAAAACCCAGTAAAAACGTCACGCATAAAATTGCAATAATTATTCCCGAGGGCTGAAACGGCAATCCCAGCAAACTGCGCTCGATTAGCTGATCGCCGCCGAGTCCCCGTAGGACCAGCGAAAAAGCCGTTGCGCCCAACAAAATCGCAAAGATATAGGAGGTGGTTCGGGTGGTTTCTTGAAGTACTTCGCGCGCCGCTGCGAAACTCAGCTGACGTTTAAAAAGCGCTAGCGCCAGAGCGCCAGCGGCGCCCACACCGGCTGCCTCGGTCGGCGTGGCAAGACCCATAAATATGCTGCCGAGTACGCTAAAAATTAAGAACGCCGGCGGTAGGATTGCAACAAATAAATCCACAACCGCGGGCCAATCGAGTGGTTCGGTCGGCGCTACTGGAGCTTTTTCGGGCTGCAGCCACCCAACCATTAATATATAAAAAATATATAGCCCGCCAAGCAGCGCGCCAGGGAATACCGCACCTAAAAATAGATCGCCAACACTCATCGCCATGCGATCAGCCATCAGCACCAGCATGATGCTCGGAGGGATTAATATTCCCAGCGTACCAACCGCGCAGACGGTGCCGGTAGCCAGCGATTTATCATAGCCCTGCTGCAGCATCGCCGGCAGACCAAGCAACGTCAACAAGACCACCGAGGCGCCGATAATACCTGTGGTAGCCGCCAACAAAAGTCCGATCACCGTCACCGTGACGGCCAATCCGCCGCGTAGAGAACCGAACAGCCGGGCAAAACTGTTCATCAAGTCACGGGCAATACCCGAGCGATCGAGTAATAAACCCATCAGAATAAACATCGGCAACGCCACCATCACCCAGTTTTCCATGACGTTCCAAATACGCTCCACCGTGAGCGATGTGTAATCCCAACCGATACCGGTGGCCAGGTCGAAATCCACCTCGAGAACGATCGCAAGCCCGGTGTAAAAAACTGCCAACCCACCGAGCAACCAGGCCACAGGAAAACCACTAAACACTAGCACAATAAAACTGGCAAACATCGCGATGGCTAGCAATTCGTTAATCGGCATCAACCACCTCCACCTGCGGTTGTAAAAACAAAAAATACCAGACCCGCAACAAACGCGATAATGCCGATAACAATAGCAAGCTAAAACCCACCGGCAGTGCCGCCTTGATCAACCAGCGCAACGGCAAACCACCGGGTGACATGGAAATCTCTGCAACCGCCCAAGACGACTCGACGAAACGAACACTAAAGACCAGAATTAGGGCGATAAAGGGCAACAGCAGGAGGATAATCCCATAGAGTTCAATCCATGCCTTGGTCGAATGGCGAAAATTCTCATGCAATACATCGACGCGGATATGGGCATCCGCTTGATAGGCATAGCTCATGCCGAGTAAAAACCCGATCGAGTATAGGTGCCACTGCAATTCCTCCAGTTCGATGCGCCCCTGACTAAAGGCATATCGCAAAGTCACGTTGCAGACAATCACTGCCAGCAGCACAAACCAGACAAATGACAAACCCTCGCCAAAGCGGTTGAGGCCACTATCAATGCGTAGCGACAGCGCTGTATGCGGAAGGTAATCTCGGGCCACTAAAAATCTCGAGGTAAGTATGCGCGGGATTTCCACTGCGCATAAGTGCGCCGGAAGTCGCGCTGAGATTGCAGAATTTCGGCAAAATCAGAGTCTTTCGCCGCCTCTTCTTCGAGTACTTGTTCAGTCACGCGGTTGAGTTCTCTAAGCAGCGCCTCAGGAAGTATTTCGGCACTCACGCCAATCGCCGGAAAACCCTCAATCACCGCGCCCTGCTTGGCTTCAGATGCTGCCAAATTGCGCGTCACACCAGCGGTACAACCCATTTCTATAAGCGCTTGGTCGGCGCTCGACAAAGCGCGCCATACGGTTAGATTAACCACCAGATGCAATGCCGTAAAAGGCTGATGCCAACCGGGGTAATAGTTAAACTTTGCGACACGGTTAAAACCAAGCGATTGGTCGACGATCGGCAGCGCAAATTCAGTCGCGTCGATGGCACCCTTCTCAAGCGCTTGAAAAATCTCGCCGCCAGGCAACATTGTGACACTGGCACCGAGGCGCTCCAACACTTGACCTCCCAATCCGGCAAAACGGATTTTTAAACCGCGCAGATCCTCTAGCGAGTCGATTGGCTGGCGGAACCAACCGGCGGTCTCCGGTCCGGAAATACCACAAAATAGCGGATAAATCATATGCTTTTGATACAGCGCTTCGCTCAACTGTCGGCCGTCCGCTTCGTACCACCAGGCGCTGTACTCCCAAGGTTCCATACCAAAAGGAACCGCCGAAATCAGTGGTGAGGCGGGTATCTTACCCTGGTCATATCCAAGCCAGGTATAACCTGCGGGCACTTTGCCATCGCGGACTGCATCGGTAATCGCAAACGCTGGGACAATCTCTCCAGGTTCAAAAAGGTTGAGTTGAATGGCACCCGCACTGGCGTCGCGAATAATCTGCGACACGTAGATCGGGTTCTCGCCAATCACCGGCATACTGGTCTGAAAGACAATCGGTAATCGCCAATCGACGCGTGTCGGCAGATCGGTGCCGGATTGATGCAACTGGGCGTCGGTTGTCGGCAATTTATCTACCGGCCGGATGGCTAAACTACCGATTAAACCCACTGCAAAGGCAATGCTCACCGCTATTACTGCAGCCCGATTGGATATGCGTCGACGCGTCATAGACTCCCCTCAAAACGTAATCATACACCGTCGATGAAAGCCGCGGTAGGTCACCAAGGTTGAGAGTACGAATGACCAATCCAGCGCGATCTAAAATTGCGTCAAAGGCGGCTCGCCGCTGCACAAAACGGCTGCGAAGAGGTAAACATGGGCACTAGGCTTGGGGGCGTTGCACCGCCACAGATTAAGGCCTGCAGTAACCGAGTCACTAGCGCAAAAATCCGCGTTTAAACCTTTTAAGAATCGCCGCAAATTGACAACAGGCTGATCCATGAGGCACTATTTAAAGTAATAAATTATAGTTTGAGCGGGGACGCGCTTAGCGTGACTGTTCGACACATAACGGTGTATAGCGCCGCGTAGAGAAGAGGGATTCCAGTGTACGATTATATTATTGTTGGAGCCGGGTCGGCGGGATGTGTGCTGGCCAATCGGTTAAGTGCCGACGCAAACACCAAAGTCTGCCTGCTAGAAGCTGGCGGCAGTGACAAAAACCCGATCATTTATACGCCGCTCGGGGTGATTGGCGCGGTGGGCGCCGGATTATTTAATTGGAAGTACAATAGCACTCGGCAGGCACACTTGAACAATAGAAAGCTATACGAGCCGCGCGGCAAGGTACTCGGCGGTAGTAGTTCGATCAATGCTATGTTGTATATTCGCGGCCAAAAGCAGGACTATGATCGCTGGGCAGCCGCCGGCAATTGCGGTTGGAGCTACGATGAGGTTCTGCCGTACTTCAAAAAAGCGCAAAACCAAGAGCGTGGTGCCAGCGCCTTTCACGGCACTGGAGGACCTCTCAATGTCAGCGACTTAAATAGCCAGCACCCAATCGGCAGTGACTACATCGCCGCCGCCGCGAGTACTGGGATTCCCCTGAATAACGACTTCAATGGGGCCAGCCAAGAAGGCATTGGCTTTTACCAAACCACTCAAAAGAATGGCCGACGTTGCAGCGCCGCCGCCGCCTATCTGCATCCGGTCATGGCGCAACGCGCCAACCTCACAGTGATGACCAATACCCAGACCAGCAAAATCCTCCTCGAAGGTAAAACTGCGATCGGTATCGAAATTTTGGTCAAGGGTAAAAAGACTCAGCTTCTGGCGTCCAACGAGGTTATTGTGTGCTCTGGCACCTTTGGCTCGGCGCAGCTACTGATGCTCTCGGGTATCGCCGGCAAAGACAAATTACAGCCGCACGGTATCGATCAACTACATGACCTTCCTGGCGTTGGCGAAAACCTTCAAGAACACGCCGATATCGCGGTCATTATGAAAGATAAAACCGCAACCTCCTGGGCCGCCGCTCGGCCGTTGACGCTTCTAAGGGGCATTTATGAAGTGTTTCGCTATATAACCCGCGGCAAGGGCATGCTAGCGACCACAGTAGCCGAAGTCGGGGCTTTCTTAAAGATTGATGAGCACGCTGAAACCCCTGATGTACAGTTGCATATAGAACCACTAGCCATGGGCGATCACGGCCGTGACCTGTCGTACTACCTTCGCTATGGTATCACCTCCAAAGCCTGCATATTGCGCCCGAAGAGTCGGGGCAGCGTGTCGTTGGCGAGTGCCAATATCAGCGACGACCCGCTGATCGATCTCAATTTAGTCAGTCATGCCGACGATCTCGCGCTGTTGGTTAAAGCACTGCGTAAATTGCGCGAGATCAATCGAACAGACGCTATGAAAAAATATGACAGGGGTGAAATGGAACCCGGAGATGCGTGCCAAAGCGATGCCGAAATCGAGGCGTTTATTCGCCAAAATGTCGAACATGTCTATCACCCTGTAGGTACTTGCAAAATGGGACACGACCATATGGCAGTCGTTGATGAACAACTTAAAGTACACGGCTTAAACCGTCTTCGGGTCATCGATGCGTCGATCATGCCGACCATCGTCAGCGGCAATACCAATGCGCCAACGATTATGATCGCAGAAAAGATGGCGGATATTATATTACAGGAAACCCGCGCGCCCAAAGCGGTCGACCACGCCATGACGAGTGCCCCGCGGGATGCCGTCAGCGAACAACTTGAACTCGAACCGGCTTAGTGCGCTAGCTCATGGGATCTCACAAAAGCACCAAAGGCGACCTAACCGACGGTAATAGTGGCTTGAAAAAAGATCACGCAATCATCGGCAATCGAGACCCGCTCTCCATGCAGCGAGGAATGCAGTTCCCCGCCGCGGGCCGACAACTGCCGGGCAAGCAACGATTGCTTATCTAGCTGCTCTACCCAGTATGGGATTAGCAGAGTATGTGCCGAACCGGTAACTGGATCTTCGTCGACGCCGAGCTTGGGATAAAAGCAGCGGCTGACAAAATCGACCTCGTCGCCGCGCGCCGAGACCACCACACCGCGTCCATCAAGTTTTTGTAGGTATTGAAAATCTGGCGTCAGTCGCTGAATCTGTACTTGTTTGACAAACACCAACAAATAATCATCGACGCCGCGCAGTATTGCGGTCGGCGCATCACCGAGGGAACGTATCAGCGCTCCGTGTTCAGCGATGTCGACGACTTCCGGGTTGGTGTCGGCGGGGAAATCGAGACAGATGCGGTCGTCAACTTGACGTACGTTTAACATCCCTCGTCGTGATTGGAATCTGATCTGAGTGCGCGCAAACTCGGGATAATAGTCAAACAGAACCTTAGCGGCGGCCAACGTCGCGTGCCCACAGAGGTCGACTTCGGCGCTCGGAGTAAACCATCTAATCGTCATTGGTCGCTTAAGAATATTGATAAAGGCGGTTTCCGACAGGTTGTTTTCCGCAGCAATCGACTGCATCAATGCACTGTCGATGTCAGCTTCGAGTATCACCACCGCCGCCGGATTACCGGTAAATAAGCGCGCCGTGAAAGCGTCAACTTGAAACATTTTCAACTGCATAAAACTAATCCAAATCGGTTATTTTAAAGCCGCCGGCCATAATTAATCTAGACCTTGGTGACAGGCTATCGACGTCCAGTGGTTTTACACAACCGATTGACCCGCTGCCAGCCTACGCAGAATAGCCGTGGGCATCAGGTAGGGATTAGTATATATAATGCAACACCGTTTAAGTAAAACACCGTAAAACGCTTATTAACTTAGGCAAAAAAAAGGGATACCAATGGGCATCCCTTTTTTCGTAACGTCTAAGCAAGCGCTTTATTAATTACCTACTCTCGTCACATCATAAAAATACTTAAAAATTGTAGCTATACTTGGCATACCAAAACGCACCACTGAAGCCCATAGGAGCTTGTGTACTATAAAGGTTACCGTATGAATTGACGTTGTGCAAAGTGTCACCAGCTTCATCGAGGACGTTATTGCCGCCGACCATTACCGATGAGTTTTCATTGATGTTATATGCAAGTTCTAGATCTACGACGTTCTCGCCAGGATATACAAGACCTTCGCCACTATCATACCACTCATCATAGTAGCTGACACGAGCAAGCATTCTCCAATCACCCATCATATGGTTAGCTGACAGATTCCAGCGTGTATCTGGTGTCATTTCTTCGATTCTTTTTTCTCGCTCATCATCAATAGTAACGCCGCGATTAGTTACGTCCGTATCGGTTTTGTTGTAAGCTAAATTCCAATCCGTAGTACCCCCTAACCACTCCGTGCTAGTTGAAACGACTAAGTCAATACCGCTAGTGCTGGTGTCAAAGTCGTTGGTATAAAAGCGGAATTGAGACATATCCCCAGCACCTGGAACTTTTGCAGCAAGTAAAGCGTCAATGTCATCAATAGACAAATTTACATTCTTGGAGAAATTCAATCGGTCATCAACGTCAATTGAGAAGTAGTCCAGCGTAATCTCGAACATACCAATTTCGGTATAGATACCAAACGTTATGTTTTCTGACTCTTCTGGCCCCAATTCCTTGCCACCATATAGCAGAGCAACTGGGCTAGTCGCAGGTATAACACCCCTGTTGACCAGCTGGCCAAAGGTCGCAGACAATGGATTACCGTCAATTACAGTAGAGACATTTGACGCGTTTGATTGTCCTGGTGTAGGTGCTTTGAAGCCAGTACTAATCGTTCCACGAACACCTGTGGTTTCGGTGATGTGATAGTTAGCGCCTAACTTATAGTTGGTAGTTGTGCCGAATCCATCAAAGTCTTCGAAGCGAAGTGCGGAAGTTAGTAATAAATTGTCTGACACGTCCCACTCAGCGTCTAAGTAAACCGCGGCGTTGCTGCGGTCAAAAACACCAGCAATACCTTTAGAGAAACCAGGGAAGCCGTTACTAGAAAGACTGAAACCCTGAGTCCCCAGGACACCAGCAGTCGATGAAGCAGAATCACCCGCGCCGATCGTAAACTCTTCGTTACGGTATTCTGCACCAAATGCCAAGTTGACAGCATCACTTATTGAATAAGTAAAATCAGCATTTAACGACGTTTCAGTTTGGCGATAAAGACCGGGATCGAAGTCACGCGGTGAGTCAGGACCCATGCTCGCGTTAACAGTGTTGTTAATGAAGAAATCAGCTTCATTTTTACCGTAGTAAGAACTTACATCCCAACCCAGTCCATTTGCCAACTCACCTTTTAATCCAAACAAGAACGCTTGGTCAGTCATAGTGCCGCCAAAGCGCGGTGTGAATCCGCCCGTAATAGTTTCTTGAAAAGAGAAGCAATTGGGATCTGCCGCTACTATACCCATAGCAACCGGATCAGGAGTATTGCCATCTAATGTCACTACCGGACAGTCAGTGCCAACACCAATACCGTCCATGTCACCGATTAGAAGCGTTGATCCGTTGCCGTAAACACCACCACGGTTGGTTGGATTACGGAAGTAGAATCCCCCATCGATCTTTTTGGTGGTAGAGTTCGCATAACCATACATTTCAGTGTTGCTACCTAGATCTGCTCCGAAATTGATAAATAACTTGATGTCATCGTCAACTTTCGGGCGACCCCAGATCATTGCAGGATTTGGCACGTTTTTATAGCCGTCTGCGACAAGACCGGCGGCATCTGCGCGCTGCACAGCTCGGTTAGTGTCATCACTCGAGCCGATTTCAAACGTAGTGTTAACAAAACCATTGGCACCAAGAGGTAAGCCAAAATTGCCTGAAACATACTGCATTGAACCGTCACCCTCGCCATACTCACCAGCGCGCACTTGAATGCTACCACCTTCGCTTGCATCTTTTAAATTAAAGTTAATGACACCTGCGAGTGCATCCGAACCATATTGAGACGCAGCTCCATCGCGAAGTACTTCGATGTTCTTTAGCGCTAAACCAGGAATCGACGAAGTATCAGGCCCTTGCGCACCGTCAGAAATACCACCAGCAGCCCAGAGGATTACGGATGATCGGTGACGGCGTTTGCCATTGACCAGAATTAACGTGTGGTCAGCGGCCATGCCACGGAGTCCCTGCGGGCGAACCATTGTGCCTGCGTCACTGATCGGTTGATCGCTGACATAGTATGACGGCACCGAGTTACGCAGCAAGTTGGTAATATCAACATCACCTTGATTCGTTAGTTCTGATGAACTGATTACATCAACTGGCGCGACTGAGTCAGTGGCTGAGCGTGCTTTTGCGCGCGCGCCAACGGTGACAATTTCTTCAACCATTTCTTCTGCAACAGCAAAGCCCGATAGGGGCACTGCGGTGCCAGCAATTATAGTTCCAACAATGGCATTAAATTTCCAAAAAGAATTAGCTCTCATAAATCTCCCCCGAGATAGTGTTAATGTTTAATTGGCTTGTGTGTGAAGCTCTAACGCTGTGCATGCTTTTATCGTGTTTGATAGCAACTACAACAAGGAGTGCGCTGGGTAAAAAGCGCGCGGGCGACAGTGTACTCCTGTTTTCTCAAGATTCACACTCCAAATTTTAGTATCGAAGATACTATGGCGATCACTATCGTTTCGAGCTGTAAACTCTCAGCCGGAAAAGAATTGCGGGACGGGAAAAGTCTCGCATAACCAAAGCTTTACTTCGGCCTTGCGCATAAATCATCAAATCGTCATCGATCGCCTACAAATGTTACTGAAGGCGTTTCCCTAGCGGTTGTTTCCCGCAGCAATCGACTACATCAGTGCGGTTGCAATATTGATGCCGGTTACGAGTATTGCCGTCGCCGCCAAACTACTGGCAAATAAGTGCGGCGTGGAAGCATTTACTTGAAACATTATCAACCTGATAAATCTAGTCGAAATCGGGTATTTCTAAACCTCTGGGCGCAAGTAATTTGCGCCCCGGTTGCGGGCCGTCGACACCCACTGAGTCGCGAACCACCCATTGCCCCGCTACCAGCACGTGCAGAATACCCGTAGGTTTGAGGTAGGGATCACCATACACCGCATTGGCCGCCACGGTATCTGGGTCAAACATGACAATATCGGCATCTGCGCCGACCTGTATGCGGCCTTTTTTCTTAAACAGCGGCGCCGCCTGCTCCATCCATTGCGCCTGATACAGGCTCGACTTAGCCAGCGCCTGATGTAGCGTCAGTACTTATCGCTCGCGCACATAGTGTCCCAGTAGCCGTGAAAAGGTCCCTGCTATATTCGGATTGGTCGGCATACTGGGATACATCGCCGGCAGCGCATCGGTCGACACCAACATACGTGGCCAGCGTAATGCTGTCTCTAACCAGGGCTCTTTTATATAGTGGTGATTTACCATACCAGTCGGTTGCTGTTGCGAATATTGCTCCCAGGTTTCGCGGGTCAGCCACTCGCCGGTGGCGACCCATTGAATATCGGAGTAGCTAATATCAAACATCGCTTGCCAATCGCGACGGCGAAAGATATCCGCCGATATGCTAGTGCCCCCTGCGGCGTAGGACAATGTCTCGGTAGTGATGTTGGCGCCAGCTCGATTGGCCGCATCAATGACCGCCAACCACTCGTCGATGCAACCCATCGCATTGTGAGTGATATGAGACACAAACAGCGCCGCAGTAGTTTTTTTTGCGAGGTTTACTACCTCGATCAAACCCGCTGGATCACCGGTATAACCGCGGCGGACGTGCACGTATAGGGGCACCCCGCGGCGCGCTGCAACCTCGAACAACATGCGCAGTTCAGCCGCCGAAACCGCCTCATTCATATAATCCAAGAGCACACCGATACCCAAACCACCTTAGTCGAGGCCAATATTAAGTAACTCGCGCATCTGCTCGATTTGCGCGAGCGTGGCGCGCTCTGTCCACGCTGAACCAAGCATACTCATAAATTTGTCACCGGCAAAGACGTAGGGCTGATCGATACCCTCCATAACCTTGGTGCGCACCGCCCAGTGGCCAACCGAGGCTCCGTAATTGATCTGTGCGCCAGCGCTAAAGTGCTCGCCGTAGAAATCTACCGGATAACCGCCGGCCTCGAGATCTAACTGGGTGGTAATACCATCCAAAAGATTTACACGCTGACCGAGTAGCGTCGGACTGTGGCTGTGGACATCGATAAAGCCCGGCGCAACCACCAGGCCACTGGCATCGACAACCTCTGTTGCCGACAGCGACTGTAAAGAAATACGTTTGATACTGCCGTCGATAATACCGACATAGGCCTTCGCATCAAAACCGGTCTCGGGGTCGATCACCCGCCCATTGGCGATGACTAGATCATAGCGCTGCTCGTCCTCTTGTAATCCTGCGCACCCGACGATACAGCAACTAAAAACGATCGACCAAAAGATACTGCAGCATGTCATCCCAATTCCCCCTAAAAGAGTGCACACCCCGATCGCATCAAGCCTCTAAACCAGTCCATCTTTGGGGTGACTAAGACCATCCAAAAGCGCTATATTGGAATACTCCTGCGACCTGAATTCTGCCACACAGCCGGTATTAAAACCTTACAGATGAGGACCAAGGCGTTTTTGATGACGCATGTAAACCCCGCAAGTCGCACAAAAATAATGTTTTGCCGTATGCAAATGACGGCTATATGCAGTCAAATTTTTATGACCCTTGAGTATCCGCAGGTTTTTCAGCGCCACGGCGCCAATTATAGCGCCCTTGCGACGGCAAATAATGCAGTTACAACGCGTTAACTACTGGAAGCCATTCGGCAGATAAAGTTCTAATTCTACCGAGTCACAGTGACGAGACGATATAAACCTTTGCTGCATCCGAGCCTCACTTAAAAATACATGGTTGCGAATTATTTAACAGACTAATTGCAGCATGCAAAGCAATCACTGTCTCAAGCGACCCGCGATTAAAGACGGCGGGTTAAACGGCAAACCCTATCAACAAGTAGATTTCACTTAAGTACTGCGGGCACTTAAACCGACTCTTACTGAGGACCACCCGCTATCGCCGTCGAGCGGCGCGGAACACGCCGCTTGCTAGCACTCAAACAGTGCCCCTCCAATTAAGTTTGTACACCAGCCTTAAATAAAAAAATTTGCGGCGATCACCGCTCATACCGATTTCATAGTCTATAGAAACCCAGACGCGAAAAGCTGTTACTTTTCGCTATGATTTCATCTCGCCTTTAGTTTATGGACCGTCCCAGTTGAGCGTAATCGCAAGCCTTAGAATTAATCCTTGTTGATCGACCTCAAGACTAACTCACCGCAGCTGACGACTTTACGGCCGCTTGCAAATCAACATTCTTTATGGGAAGCTGCCGTATGCGTTTACCGATAGCATCAAAAATCGCATTGGTAAGCGCTGAAGCAACCGGTGGCGTACCAGGCTCGCCTGCCCCACCCCAATCTGCACCACTGTTGATGATATAGGTCTCGATAGCAGGTGCATCCGACATCCTGACGGATTGATAATCATGGAAGTTACTCTCCACCACTGCACCATCTTTAATAGAGATCTCACCAAACAAGGCCGCACTCAATCCATAGATAATACCTGATTCAATCTGCGCCTTCATACCATCAGGTGATACCGCATAGCCTGCATCGATAAC
>JAPKCN010000034.1 GCA_028822945.1 Porticoccaceae bacterium
CTTGACTAAATGTTCCCATTAGGCTGAGTCGCGGGCTATTTTGTGGGTCGCTATCGACGATCAGTTTACACACAGTGACGCAGGCTTGGCTGTCACTGTGCAGATTTTTGGTGTGTTCCGCTATATCGCTGGCATAAAGGTACAGTGATCTATCATGCCCAGTGGCATAGGTAATTAAACTCCCAAAAGGGCATTTTTGGTGCTTTTTAGACACCGTTGAGAGTATCGCCGCTTGGTGACTCCTGAAGAGTGAGGCCGCATTAAGCTCGTATCCCTGGTGTTTTTTATTCATAGGTCAGTAGTAGCTGATAGAAAGTGAATGGGTATCGACCGAAATCGGTATTTGAAAGATTCTGGTCAACCGTTCGGCAGTAAGGACGTCCCCAGGACTGCCTATACAGGCTAAGCGACCCGCCTGTAAAATCGCTATTTTATCTGAAAACTTCGCTGCAATATTTAAATCGTGAAGCACTAACAAAACGCCAACTCCCTGATCTGCGAGACTCCTCACTTGCTTGAGTAGTCTAATTTCATGGGCTAGATCGAGATTAGCTACAGGCTCATCGAGTAACAGGTAGCCGCGACTGGAGCAAGTTTCTGGCCGCCACAGTTGCACCAACGCCCGCGCAAAATGCACGCGTCGATGCTCTCCGCCAGAGAGAGTATTAAATTTGCGGTGGAGAAGGTGGGCGATACTGCAATCCTCGACGATACAAGCTAATGCAGTGGCATATCGGCTTGTAGATTCTATATCGCTGCCGCGTACCCAGCCCATTTTGATAATATCTTGTACGCTAAAATCAAATGCTACTGGTTGCGATTGCGCCATTACACTGCGGATCATGGCGCGATCTTGGATGCTGAGTTCGGTCAGGTCTCGATTGTCATAGCTAATCGTGCCGTTTGAGGGCGTCATATCGCCCGCCAGAGTTGCCACCAACGTCGATTTCCCCGCTCCGTTTGGGCCGATAATGGATAGAATTTCACCTTCCTTGACGTTTAGAGAAACGTTGTCTAAGAGACTTTGCCGGCCAATTCTTACCGATAAGGACACACCGCTAATACTCACAGTTTTTTCATCCGAAAGATTAACCATAAGAAAAACGGTGAGCCGATGGCGCTGGTAATCAATCCAACTGGCAGTTCGGCAGGTTGAATCACGGTGCGTGCGATTAGGTCTGCAGCTATCATTAAACCAGCACCGGCCATCGCCGATCCGGGCAACAGATAGCAGTGATGGACGCCGCCAACAATGCGGACCAAATGGGGTATCACCAAACCAACAAAGCCGATCATACCGGACAACGACACACTAGCCCCGACTGCTACTGCGGCGGCAAAAATTACCCTGTACCGCAATCGTCCAACATCGATGCCAAGTCGGGAGGCTTCAATTTCTCCCAATTGCAAAAGATCTAGGGCGCGCGCTGCCGGTACCATTGCCAGCAGTGCGGCAGTAATCAGCAGAAGTGCCGGTACCAGTAGTGCCCAGGTAACGCCGCCAAAACTGCCCATGGTCCAAAAGGTTAGGCCACGAAGTTCCGAGTCGCTGCTGATATAGGTAAGAATGCCTATGCCTACGGAGGCGAGTGCGTTCACTGCGATTCCTACCAAGAGCATGTAGGTAACACCCTGGTACCCGAAGCCGCTGGTTAGAATGTATAGTAATAAAATCACCAGTGCTGCACCGGAGATTGCTGCCATGGGTAATAAAAACGCGCCGAGCGTAGCTCCAACGCCAAATCGCGAGCCGAGGACAATAACAATCGCGGCACCCAGTGCGGCACCCGCGGACACGCCAATTAATCCCGGATCAGCTAGCGGGTTTCTAAACAAACCCTGCAATGCGGCGCCAGATAGGCCTAAACTGGCCCCAACAAACCCCGATAATAGGACTCGAGGCACTCTAATTTGCATAAAAACATTATTTTCGAGGGCTGACGCCTGTCCCTGAACTATCGCCCACAGTGAAATATCAAAACTCCCCGAAGCGCATGCGAGGGTCGCTATGGCGACGGCAAAAACTAATAAACTTATCAGTGTGAGAGTTTGATTAGCCGATAGGTTTTTAACCTTAGCGGCCTTGTGGGCAATCACCCTCACGGTTTAGTCGACGAGAATCTGCGGCTAAGTGTAACCGCGGCATCAAGTGTACGCGGCCCAAAACCGAGCATCTGCATACCGTCCATCACCACAATATTTCCAGCTTTCGCGGCTGGAGTGAAGCGCAGTGCTGGGTGGAGGCGCATCTCATCGAGTTCGCCAAAGGTATTTAGGCCACGTCGAGAAATTACGATAAAATCGGGTGCCGCGCTAATAATCGCCTCTGTACTAGTCGCTTTCCAACCCGCCACATCGGCCATAGCATTGCTACTTCCGGTCATGCGGATCAAGCCACCAGCGGAAGTTCCCGTACCGCCTACTATGGGCGAGCCAGCCTGTAAACTGAGAATAAAAAGAATTTTTTTGTTAGCTAGACGTCCTTTCTTAGTCAAAATGTTAAGTTCGTCGATTCGCGGTAACATAAACTGTTTAATTAACTCGTTGGCTTTGCCGGATTCGCCGATAATGCTACCAATACAGCGTATCTTGTCAATAATACCCTGTGCAGAGTGCTCCTCAGTTAGGATTTCAATATCGATGCCCATAGCGTGAACTTGCGCGAGTACAGCAGGTGGGCCAATATCGTCTTCGCCCAAGATTAACGTGGGGTAAAGCGATAAGATGCCCTCGGCAGATATATTTCGGATGTAGCCGATGGATGGGAGTTTGCTGGCTTCCGGGGGATAGTTAGAGGTGCTGTCAACCGCTACAATTTGTTTCTCGGCACCCAGTCGATATAGGATTTCGGTCAGCGATCCACCTGCGACCGATATTCTAGCGGGATCGCGAGCGGTAGTGCACGTATTCGCCAAACAGGGTAAAGCAAGGCAGAGTAGTGTAATGCGCATCATTAACATTTTCATTACCATCATTATATGGACTCTAAGAAAAATGTAAACGATAATGATTATCAATATTGTTCATAAGGTCCGGTGTTCTCCTAGAAAGCGCAGAATTAATCCTGTTGGTTCTAGAAGTTGATCGACTAATAAAAATTGCTTGTATGGATTACTCCGGGCTGCGCAAGGACGATAGTCCAGCCTTTAATCGCATAAGGTGCTCATCAAGCTTTGGGCCCTTCTTTTGTGCGACACCGATTGCCAGAACATCGATGACCGCTAAATGCGCGATTCGCGAGGATAGTGGGATGTATATTTGATTGTCCTCTTTGGCATCCACCTGAATTGAGATGGAAGCGGATTGTGAAACTGGAGAGCCGGTGGGCGACAGTCCGATAACGATACCACCGACCTGCTTTACCAGTTCCATCGAGTCTAAAAGCGCTTGACTGCGCCCAGACTGAGATATGGCGATGACTACGTCTCCAGGGCGCAGAGAGGTTGCCGACATATTTTGCAGATGAGGATCAGCGTATGCGGCAGAGGTGATTTGTAGGCGAAAGAATTTATGTTGCGCGTCAAATGCGACCGCCGCGGAGGCGCCGAATCCATAAAATTCGACCCGCTGTGCTGCGTAAATTGCCGCTACGGCTGCATCCAAAGTCTCTAATACCAAACTGTCGCGAACTTTCAACAACGTATCCACTGTCGAGTCGAATACCTTGTGGGTATACTCTCGGGTCGAGTCGGCACCCGTCACCGCTATCTGCCCATAACTTGGGCTGGATGCTAGTTGTTGCGCTAGTGCGAGCTTGAAGTCTTGAAAACCATTGCAGCCAACTGCGCGGCAGAAACGCACCACTGTCGGTTCACTAACTTGGGCGTATTGCGCGAGGTCGACGATTCGCATTCGTATAACAGCCAATGGGTCTTTGAGAACAAAATCAGCCACCTTGCGTTCGGACTTACGCAGCGTGGTCAGAGCATCGCTAATGGATTGTGTTAACTGGGCAGGTTTCATAGTGACAAGCCTATCGTTCCTGTAAAAAAATTACAAGATAGTCTGGTCATGGTCGTTTTTGTAGTAAAAATTTATGCGCTTTTAAGAAAATCTGTTGGTGTTACCTAAAAGTATTGCAAAGCGGTTAAAAGATCATCGATCAAAGCCGTATTTTGCAACGTAAGTTGTTAGACTATGCGCCCATGGACGTCACTGCAATTCTAGATAAATTAAACTCAGCCCAGGAGGAGGCGGTCACCAGTGATCGGCGGCATCTGTTGGTGTTGGCCGGCGCAGGGAGCGGTAAAACTAGAGTTCTGGTGCATCGTATCGCCTGGCAAATCCAAGTCGAAGATGTTCCTCCACACGCGATTTTGGCGGTGACCTTTACCAATAAATCGGCGCGCGAAATGCGTGAACGCATTGACCAGTTGCTTGGCATGTCGCTTCGCGGCATGTGGGTTGGCACTTTTCACGGCCTCGCGCATCGTTTATTAAAGGCGCATTGGCGCGATGTTGGGTTAGTTGAAAATTTTCAGATACTCGATTCTGATGATCAATTACGTCTAGTGAAACGGGTTATGCGGGCGCTTGAACTTGATGAACAACGCTGGCCACCCCGGCAGGCTCAATGGTGGATTAACGCACAAAAAGACGAAGGCTTGCGCGCTGCGCATATTCAAGACAGCGGCGACGGACATATCGCTACCATGCTGCGTGTTTATCGAGAATACGAGGCCAGTTGCGACCGTCTAGGGGTTATCGATTTTGCCGAGTTATTGTTGCGCGCACTAGAATTATGGCGCCACCACCCAGAAGTTTTAGAGCACTATCAAGAACGCTTTCAGCATATATTAGTTGACGAGTTTCAAGACACTAATGCGGTTCAATATGCTTGGCTGCGACTGCTCGCGGGGACTCGCCTTCGAGTTACCGCAGTGGGAGACGACGACCAGTCGATCTATGGCTGGCGCGGGGCTAAAGTCGAAAATATTCTTAGTTACGATCGCGACTTCGATGAAACGCATACAGTTCGCCTCGAACAGAACTATCGCTCGACATCAAATATTTTGCAGGCAGCGAATGCTGTCATTGAGAAAAATTCTGATCGGTTGGGGAAAAAGCTATGGACGGAGTCTGGCGATGGCGAGATGTTAGCGCTATATGCCGCCTTTAATGAGCACGATGAGGCGCGTTATATTGCCGATCGTCTACAACAGTGGACAGATGACGGACAACGCCGCGATGACGCGGCTATTCTATATCGCTCTAATGCGCAGTCGCGGGTTTTAGAGGCGGCTCTATTACAGGCTGAAATCCCGTACCGCATCTATGGAGGGCAACGCTTTTACGAACGCTTAGAAATAAAAAATGCGCTCGCTTACTTGCGCCTAATGTTAAATGTCGATGACGATACCGCCTTTGAGCGGGTCGTCAACATTCCCGCCCGCGGCATTGGCGAGCGCACACAGGATACTATTCGCCAGGCAGCGCGCGCTTCGAACACCACATTATGGGCGTCTTCGGTACAGTTGGTGGCGGCGAATAGGCTGCCTGGACGCGCAAAAAACGCGCTCGCAGGTTTTATCCAGTTAGTCGGGGAAATGGCTCAGGGAAGCGCCAGTTTAAAGCTTATTGAGCAGGCAGAAACGGCGATCGAACGCAGCGGTTTGATTGACTTGTATCGACGTGAAAAAGGCGAACGCGGCCTGGCTCGGGTAGAAAACTTAGAGGAATTAATCGCTGCTTGTCGAAATTTTCAGGCCGACGATTCAGAGCAACCGATACTCCCGCAATTTCTCGATCAGGTAGCTCTAGATGCGGGTGATAGGCAGGCCGACGAAGATCAAGATGCGGTGCAACTGATGACTTTGCACAGCGCCAAGGGCCTGGAGTTTCCGCTGGTCTTTTTAGCCGGCATGGAGGAGAACCTGTTTCCCCATAAGATGTCGTTAGACGAACCTGGGCGGCTTGAAGAAGAGCGTCGTTTGGCCTATGTCGGGATCACTCGAGCAATGCAAAAACTGTATTTAACGTTTGCTGAATCTCGCTCGATTTATGGCACCGAATCGTTTAATTCAGTATCGCGGTTTGTCCGCGATATTCCCAGTGATGTCCTCGAAGAGGTGCGTTTGCAAAATACTATCGCTCGACCGACCAGCTATTCTGCCGGTGCAATCAGCAGCGATATTGGCGAGGACACTGGTTTTGCGCTGGGTCAGTTGGTTGCCCATCAGGTATATGGCGAGGGCGTGATTTTACATTTTGAGGGCCACGGACCGCGCGCGCGCGTGCATGTGCAGTTTGCAGAGGTCGGTACCAAGATTCTGATACTTGATTCAGCGCGACTATCGGTCGTTTGACACTCAGTAGACGGCGGCATGCTCGCCAAAAACTACCATATGGGAGTAAACCATGCGCTTACTAGGAATTATTTTATGTGGATTGTTTTTCACTGGATGTGGTAGTGAGGTATCCAAAACCGTCGTCAGTGACGAGAATGCTGCAGAGCAAAAATATCACTGGAAATTGGTGACTACGTGGCCAAAAAACTACCCTGGACTAGGCACTGCGCCCGAGACCTTTGCGCGACTTGTCGAACGCATGAGCGCGGGACGTTTAAATATAAAGGTATTTGGCGCGGGCCAACTGGTACCGGCGATGGAAGTCTTTGACGCGGTCTCTCAAGGTACAGCGCAAATGGGCCATGGCGCGGCCTATTATTGGGCCGGTAAGGCCAGGGGTGCAGCCTTTTTTGCCGCTGTGCCGTTTGGTCTGAACGCCCAAGAGATGAACAGTTGGTTGCATCATGGAGGAGGTCTAGAACTTTGGCGCGAACTCTACGCACCGTTTAACTTGATTCCTTTCGCCGGCGGCAATACCGGCGTGCAGATGGCGGGGTGGTTCAACCGTGAAATAAACACTATGGACGATTTAGCCGGCCTTAAAATGCGTATTCCGGGACTTGGTGGTGACGTTATTACCCGCGCCGGCGGCACTTCTTGGAATATTACTGGAAGCGATATTTACACCGCAATGCAGACGGGCGTGATCGACGCTACGGAGTGGGTCGGTCCCTACAACGATCTGGCGTTCGGTTTGCACCAAGTCGCCAAGTATTACTACTATCCAGGTTGGCACGAGCCCGGTGTAATGGCTGAACTCACCGTCAATGCGCAGGCCTATGTTTCGCTGCCGCCTGACTTACAAGCCATCATAGAGGTGGCGGCACGCGCGGTTAACCAAGATATGCTGGATGAATACACCGCCAAAAATAATCGGGCACTGGTTGAACTAGTCGAAACTCACGGTGTCGAATTGCGCCGGTTACCCGACCCAGTGCTAGCCGAGCTGCGGCGCCTATCTGCACAGGTAGTGACTAGCCTAGCCGCCGAAACAGAGCTGACTAGACGTATTGCGGCTTCCATTGATACTTTTAAAGCACAGGCTATGGCCTACCATGTGATTTCAGAGGAGGCCTATAATGACGCCCGCAGCGCCGTTGACTAACGGCGCCAAAAGGTTGGGGTGAACAGCACTAGCAGGGTGAAAATTTCTAGCCGGCCGAGTAGCATACCCCAGCAAAGTACCCATTTGGCAAACCCGCCAAGCTCTGAATAGTTACTGGCCACCGAACCCAAACCAGGACCCAGATTGTTTAGCGATGCTGCAGTTGCGGACCAAGCGGTGACGTAGTCCAACCCACTGGCCAGCAGCAGTAACACCATTAAATAGAAGACCGCGAGATAGACGCCGAAAAAGGCCCAAATGGCGTCGGCAATACGATCGGGGACCTTGCGGTTATTTATTTTTATCGGCAACACCGCGTTTGGGTGCACCAGTTGATAGATCTCGCGTACCCCCTGTTGCCATAAAATCAACATTCGACCAATTTTGATACCCCCTCCGGTGGACCCTGCACAGGCTCCAAAGAAGGATAAAAATATTAGAAAAAACGGTAAGAAAGTCGGCCATGCGTTAAAATCTGCAGTAGCAAAGCCGGTGGTGGTCATAATTGAAACAAGCTGAAAAATACCCTGCCTAATACTCTCGCTCCAGCCATATGTGCCACTGTAATACAAATATAAACAAGTAATAGTTGCGCCGACGGCGAGCAGCGCAAGATACATTTTTGCCTCGGGGTCCTGCCAGTAAAAAGACAGCTCACGATCGTGCCAAACAGCATAGTGGAGTGCAAAGTTGATACCGGATACGACCATAAAAAACGTGCAGATAGCCATAATAGCGCTGCTATCGAAAAAACCAATACTGGCATCATGGGTTGAAAATCCACCGATCGCCACAGTCGAAAAACTGTGGGTCACCGCGTCGAACGGCGACATACCAGCGATCCAATAAGCGAGTGCACAGACGACTGTGAGTGCTACATAAATCTTGAACAGAACATTCGCGGTTTCGGTAATCCGTGGGGTAATCTTTGAGTCTTTCATCGGGCCCGGGGTTTCGGCTCGATAGATTTGCATGCCACCGACGCCGAGCATCGGTAGGATGGCGACCGCGATGACGACGATACCGATACCGCCAAGCCACTGTAGTTGCTGTCGGTAATAGAGAATCGACTTAGGTAATTCATCAAGACCTGCGATCACTGTGGCCCCGGTAGTGGTCAGTCCAGATATAGATTCGAATAGGGCGTCGATGAAGGACAGATGTAGCGAATCGGAGAGCATAAACGGCAAGGTACCAAAGGTACTCAAGACCAACCAAAAAAACACTGTCACAACGAAGCCGTCACGTGTTCGCAGTTCGCCGGTACTAGCGCGCATTGGTAGCCAAAATAGCAACCCGACTAGCAGCGTGATTGAAAAGGCTAACAAAAACATTTGCGATGTTGACTCTCCATATAACATCGCGACCAACACCGGCGGCAGCATCGTCAGGCTAAAAACGATCAACAGCAGTCCAAGTACCCGCGCAGTAATAGCTGTGTGCATAGTGGTGCCTTAAAAGAAGCTGAAACCAACAGTAAATAGTTTTTCGACAGCGCGGGTATTTGCCTTGTCGACCACAAAGACTATGACGTGATCGCCACTGTTGATTACAGTATCGCGGTGGGCGATATGTACTTCCCCGTCTCGCACTAAAGCCGCTAGCGTGGCACCTGGAGGCGACTTAATATCTTCGATTCTTCGGCCCACGACTTTCGAGGTTTTTTCGTCACCATGAACAATAATCTCAAGTGCTTCTGCTGCTCCTCGCCTAAGCGAGTGCACACTTACCGTGTCTGCCCTGCGCACGTGTGCTAGTAGTGAACTGGTGGTCGCCTGTTGTGGCGAGATGGCTACATCGATATCGCCACCCTGCATGAGGTCAGCATATACAGGATTGCTGATCAGTGTCATTACTTTTTTTGTGCCGAGTTTCTTGGCCAGTAGTGAGGCCATAATATTAACCTCATCATCGTTAGTGAGTGCTAAAAAGACATCTGCGCGGTCAATATTTTCGTCGAGTAACAATTCCTGATCAGTTGCCGATCCGTTGAGTACAACTGCTCGATCGAGTTTTTCAGAGAGGAACTCAGCTCTTTGCTTAGAGGATTCGATGATTTTGATATTGTAGTCGTGTTCGAGCGCCTTGGTCAGTCGGTATCCAATGTTACCGCCGCCGGCGATAATTAATCGGTGATAGGGTTTTTCTAACTTGCGCAACTCGCTCATGACTTTGCGGATATTGTTTTTTGCCGCAATAAAAAATACTTCGTCCCCGTCTTCGATTACGGTTGTGCCCGTTGGGAATATTGCTCGGTCACGTCGATAAATTGCTGCCACACGAGCATCGGCATGGGGGATATGCTCTTTTATGGTGCGTAATTCTTGGCCAACTAGGGGACTATTTTTAACCGCCCTAAGGCCGACTAGTTGGATGATACCGTTGGCAAAGTCGAGTACCTGAAGGGCACCTGGTTGAGCGACCAGTCGCGTAATGTAATCGGTGACCACCTGTTCTGGGGTAATCATTACATCGACGGGCATATGTTTGTCGTTAAAAAGCTTATCGTAGTATTTCGGATTTGTGTAGTTGCCAGCGCGGATTCTCGCGATTTTTGTCGGCGTGTGAAACAGTGAGTAAGCAACTTGGCAGGCGATGATATTGACTTCGTCGCTGTTGGTTACGGCTACGAGCATATCGGCGTCCTCAATACCTGCGCGCACCAAAATGTCGGGGTGACTGCCGATTCCGGAGACGGTTCGAATATCGAGCCGATCCTGCAGAACCCTGAGCGCTTTACCGTCGATATCTATGACAGTAATATCATTATATTCTCTGGCGAGATTTTCTGCTAGCGTGCCGCCAACTTGTCCAGCTCCGACAATGATAATTTTCATCTAATTCTCAGCTTCAGTGTCGCTGTGATGCTTTTGAAGGCGTGCATAATAAAAACCATCTTGACCATCTATGGCTGGAAACAATTGCCGACCAAACGGTGTTTGCTGACCCCAAATCGCGTCTATTATACTAATCGACGCGTCACTATGGTTTCGTAAAAAAGCCTCGACGACTCGGTCATTTTCGCTGGGTAGTATAGAGCAAGTAGCGTACACCAAAATGCCGTTCTTTTTTAGCGTTGCCCAAAGACTGTTTAATATTTGGCTCTGAACCTCGGCTAGCTTATCAATATCTGCACCTTTGCGCAGCAGTTTGATATCTGGGTGACGTCGAATAACGCCGGTTGCTGAGCAGGGGGCATCGACTAAGATACGGTCAAAATATTGCTTATCCCACCAACTCTCCCAATCTGATGCATCGGCTTCGAGCAACTCAGCTTCGAGACCTAAGCGTGACAGATTATCTTGTACACGCTGAAGCCGCCTTGCGTCGCTGTCGAGTGCCAGAAGTGTCTTTAGGTGCGGTTGGGTTTCAGCGATGTGTCCGGTTTTACCGCCTGGTGCACTGCACGCGTCTAAGACGCGCTGCCCTGATTCCAGCATCAATACCGATACGGATAATTGAGCGGCCTCGTCCTGCACACTGCAATCGCCCAGTTCAAAACCAGGTAGTTGATGGACATCGATCGGTGATGCTAATTGAATTCCATAGTCGCTCAGCTCGGTGAGATCCGCCTCAAGTCCTGCACGGCGCAACCTCGCTAGGTACTCTTCGCGCGAGCCGCGGCGCAAGTTAACTCGAAGTGTCATTGGTGCTCGGGTATTATTAGCGGTGATAATATTGGTCGCAAGGGGCTCTGACCATGCGTCACGAAATGCCTGTGAAAGCCAATCTGGGTGCGCGGAACAAAAGACAGGTCGTAGCACCAATTGCTCACTCAATAAATCTTTTTGTCGCAAAAAATTACGCAGTACGCCGTTTACCATGGCTTTCGCCCAGGGGCGTTTGAGTGCTTTGGTAGCAGCCACCGTTTCGTTAACGACTGCATGCTCAGCAACGCGCAGATGCAACAACTGGTATAGGCCAATAATTAGCAACGCCTGTATCTCAAGATCTTTGGCGCGCAAGGGCTTCGCTACTAGCAACTCCAAGTAAAGCGCTATGCTAGGTTGCCAGCGTAACGAGCCAAAACAAAGTTCTTTTAGCAGTCCGCGATCGCGCTCGTCAACCCGCAGGACCATTGGTGGAAGCGCCGCCGAGAGAGATTGGCCGCGGAGCACGCTGGCCACGACTTGCGCCGCTGCTGCGCGGGTGTTCAAAAGCTCAGCTACCCAACAGTTTGGCGGAGAAAAACATTTGCCGGCGTGAATGCAGAACCTCGGAGACTGCCATACGCGACTTTCCGGCGAGTTGGATCTCGTCGATTAGTAGCGTACCTTGGCCGCAGGCGACATGTAAAAAACCGTCTTGGCTATCGATAATAGTTCCAGGAAGACAAACCGTCGCATCCTCTATGGCGCGCGCCCGCCAAATTTTAATCCTCTCGCCCATCAAGGTGCTATAGGCCACCGGAGCAGGGTTAAATGCGCGAACTTGACGCTCTAGCGTGGTTGCACTGTGCGTCCAATCGAGAAGCGCTTCACGCTTGTCGATCTTGCCCGCGTAGCAACTCATGCTGTCATCCTGTGCCGTCGCTTGTGCACTGTTGCGTTCGAGTAGATCTAAGCTGTGCAACAGGGCTGGACCACCTACTTGACAGAGTTTGATTAAAAGGTCGGCACTGCTGTCGGTTGCTTCTATGGGGCATTCGGCCGCGCCGAGAATTCTACCGGTATCCAGACCTTCATCCATCTGCATAATAGTGACACCAGTTTGGGTATCGCCGGCTTCGATAGCTCTTTGGATGGGTGCTGCCCCGCGCCAACGAGGCAGCAATGATGCGTGCACATTGATA
The DNA here is from genome assembly GCA_028822945.1 of Porticoccaceae bacterium. Lineage (GTDB taxonomy): Bacteria > Pseudomonadota > Gammaproteobacteria > Pseudomonadales > Porticoccaceae > TMED48. The sequence goes on from JAPKCN010000034.1 coordinate 12,245, forward strand.
CAGCCGAGGCGCGGGATATCGAGTACTGCACGCGGTAATATCAGGCCGTAGGCGACTACCACCAAAATATCAGCATTCAATTGACGAAGTTGTTCTTGGGCGTTCGTACTTTTAAACGACGCTGGTTGAAACACTGGTATCTTGAGCGTATTGGCCAATACTTTGACAGCACTGGCGGTAGTTTTGTTACCGCGCCCAGCACGTCGATCTGGCTGTGTAAAAACGGCCACTACAGCATGCTGCTGTGCCATCAAGAATTGCAGATGTTGAGCGGCGAACTGGGGAGTCCCAGCAAACACAATTTTTAACAAGCGACCCGCCTACTCACGATTCTTTTTTATTTTTTTGCGAATGCGCTGCCGCTTGAGTGTGGATAAATAATCGACAAACAACTTTCCCTCGAGGTGATCAATTTCATGTTGGATACAAACGGCTAAAAGACCTTTGGCCTCTTCTTCAAATTTACTTCCATCGCGGTCTAGTGCAGTTATCATGACGTGACCCGGCCGCTCGACTGTCTCATAGGTTTCCGGGATGGACAGGCAGCCTTCGTCGTAAGGCACACGAGTATCATCGAGAACTTCAATTT
>JAPKCN010000208.1 GCA_028822945.1 Porticoccaceae bacterium
AGCAGTTCGACCGTCAGGGAATCAGCTTGGTTTTAGTAGATGCCATTACACCCGGATTAGAGTTCACAGAATATCCCATGATGGACGGTCAAAAGGCGGCTAACATCCGCTTTGCCGATGTTAGTGTATCCCGAGATTGCTTGCTTGGCCCTGTTGGCGAGGGAATGGATATTGTTGATAAGGTCATCCCAGAGGTGCTCCTTGCGCTGTGTGCCGAGGCTTTGGGTATTATGGCTACGCTAAATGAGACGACTGTCAACTATACCAAGACGCGCAATCAGTTTGGGGTGCCGATTAGCTCTTTTCAAGTATTGCAGCATCGGATGGTAGACAATTTTATGGCGGCGGAACAGGCGCGTTCGATGCTTTATCGAGGCCTCTGTGCGCACGCTAATGGGAGTACTGAGAGTGCGCATGAGCGAAGCCGCTCACTGCATGCCTTAAAGGCTGTAGTGGCCAAATCTTCTAAACTAATTGGCGAAGAGGCTATCCAGATTCATGGTGGTATGGGAATGACTGATGAATTAGATGTTGGGCACTTTGTCAAACGCTTGATGACAATTAATATGATTTTTGGCGATGGCGATTACCATCAGAAAAAATTTAATCGCTTGAGTTATCAATCAGCATAGTAGATACAGACTTGAGTTAGCCATTGGTCGGTTTCTGCTCGTTTTGGTTGCGAGCTTGGTGGTCGGACGTTCAAAAGCACAAAACGCCGGCTGACTTAGATAGACCAGAGGGGGACAACCTTTGCTGTTGATAGCGCGCCTTTGATTATTTTGACGAGTGTTCTGCCACTTATGAAGGACTCTCAGGGTTATCTATGCATCGCTTAGCAGCCAGCGACGCGCAGCCATATGCGAGGCTTTCGATGGTTTCTTTGCGGATGCCGCCTTAGCCAGCGAGCGGCTTGCGGTGAACGTTGGCGGCGTTCTTTCCGAGTGGATGGTGGCACCAGGTTTAAATCCTGACTAGCGATTGCTATACATCTACGGCGGTGCTTTCTGCGCTGGCAGTGCCTCGAGCCATCACACCTTCACCAGCCGCCTGTCTGCGGTCACCGGTTGGCGGGTTCGACTATCGATTATCGACTGATGCCGCAGCATCTGCGCATGGTGGCTATTTAAAATACTTCAGCGCATACCCCGTTCGCTATATTGGTTTGTGACCCTGACGATCACCAGAATTTCGCGAAGCCATTCCTTGGTATTGCCTCCGTAAGACAATCTTGTTGGCGGCCGACAACTTTCTTAGGGGTTAGCGCTACAGAGATGTTACTGGACGTCGCCTGGCATCAAGGCCTTAGCGGACGGTTCAGTTGCATGTCTGCAGTGCTCGGAAGGAATGCCCCACTGAGGGCAAATTTTTTATCCTAGCCTCCCCACTAAAAGAACGCTATGAAACTGCCCTAAAATCTAGCCATTGGCGAGCCCGCTCAAACGCTCGGCGATGAGCGCGTCCGCATCTGTCATAATCCGATCTATGAGTACTTTTACGCTCGGTGCATCGTCGATCAGTCCCGCGACCATGCCACAGGACCAGGCGCCTGCATCCATATCGCCGTCGAGCATGATCTTTGGATAGACGCCGGCGACCTCGTCGATGATATCCTTGAATTCGAGTGCATCGCCGAGCGCCTTTTCTTTTTCTAGCAGGCGCGATACCGCAACATTGTTGAGTACCCGCTCGGTATTGCGCAACGGCCGCATGATCAGACGGGTATCTAGTTCGTTGGCGGCAATGATCGCCTGTTTGACTTTTTCGTGAACCGGAGCCTCTTGTGTGGCGATAAAGCGAGTACCCATATTGATGCCTTCAGCGCCCAACGCAAGGGCGGCCACGAGGCTTCGTGCATCGGCCATGCCGCCAGAGGCGACAAATGGTATTGTCAATTCGTCTGCGGCTCGCGGTAGTAAGATAAAGTTGGGTATATCGTCCTCGCCCGGGTGACCACCGCATTCGAAGCCATCGACGGATACCGCGTCACAGCCTATCTTTTGGGCCTTCAATGCATGTCGCACAGCCGTGCATTTGTGGATAACTTTTACGTTGGCTTCTTTTAGCATCGGCAGCCACTGCTGTGGGTTGTTACCAGCAGTCTCGACTATTTTAACGCCGCCGTCGATAATAGCATGGAACATAGCGGGGTAGTCGGGAGGTGTGAGCGTAGGTAAAAACGTCATATTGACGCCAAATGGCTTGTCGGTCATCGATTTACAGCGTTGGATTTCGTTGGCGATTTTTTCCGGTGTACCTTGCGTAAGTCCCGTTATAATACCCAGACCTCCGGCGTTTGAGACAGCAGCAGCGAGTTCTGCATAGCCAACAAAATGCATACCACCTTGAATAATCGGGTGTTGTATGCCAAATAATTCGGTAATTCTAGTTTTCATGATCGCCTTCCTAGATGAGTGTTTCAATAGATTTAGTATAACTTTGATGAATACATTAAACATCGTTATTGTATGCTCGAGCGAGAATCTATGAGGTTGGTTAGACCATTGTCTTATCTAAGTAGTGCAAACTATTTAGACCTTATGCAGCCTATTTAGTGTGAAGTTTTATCGCGGTCTTTTAGCCACAGCATGGCAACTGGCTGACTTACAGAGAGCTTTTTTTTGGTACTACACGTTCTTATTTGATTCGCGAGATCGTATACTAGAGCCATTACAGAATAGCCGTAAACCATAACCAAAAAAAGGATCAATTTCAGTATGTCAAACCACAGTGCGTTAGCAAAATTTGGTCGCTCGGGCAACCCTGCGTTAAGCGATGCGACCTTCAGTGATGCCGCTCTGAATGCCGGTGTAGAGTCCAGAGATATGCCAACCATGTCGTTGGAGGGGACGGTTAATAAGACTGGGATTTTATTATTTTTGGTTGTACTTTCGGCATCTTGGACGTGGAATTTGTTTTTTCAGAATAACAACCCCGCCACAGTGATGCCGTTAATGATCGTCGGCGGTATAGGTGGTTTTATTGCTGCCTTAGTCACTATTTTTAAAAAGCATTGGTCCGGTATAACTGCACCGATCTATGCCTTATTACAAGGTTTGTTTTTGGGCGGAATTTCGGCGATTTATGAAGCGCAGTTTGACGGTATCGTTATTCAAGCCGTCGGTTTGACTCTGGGTACATTGTCATCGCTGTTATTTTTATATAAGACTGGCATCGTCAAACCGACAGAGAATTTTCGGTTGATGGTGACATCGGCGACCATGGGCATCGGACTGCTCTATCTGGTTAGTTGGGTAATGAGTATGTTCGGCTCGGGTATTGGATTTATTCACTCTAACGGCTTGTTTGGTATTGGGTTTAGTCTATTTGTAGTGGCGATTGCCGCGCTCAATTTAGTGCTCGACTTCGACTTTATCGAACAGGGTTCGGAACAGGGCGCGCCTCAATATATGGAGTGGTTCGGCGCATTCTCGTTAATGGTTACGCTAATTTGGCATACTTGGAGATGCTCC
>JAPKCN010000209.1 GCA_028822945.1 Porticoccaceae bacterium
TACCGGTCACTAATATCTATCGCAACGAAATTATCGATCAATTACCAATTAAATTCGCCTGCCATACGCCGTGCTTTCGCAGTGAGGCCGGAAGCTATGGTCGCGACACGCGCGGCATGATTAGGCAACACCAGTTCGATAAGGTCGAGATGGTGCAGTTTGTTGCGGCAGACGCGTCCTGGCAGGCCCTTGAGGAACTCACTGGCCACGCTCAGACGATCCTCGAAAAACTCGCCCTGCCATATCGTTGTGTGAATCTGTGTGGCGGCGACCTTGGTTTTTCAGCGGCTAAAACCTACGACCTCGAGGTTTGGCTACCGTCGCAAAATACCTACCGAGAGATCTCCTCGTGCAGCAATTTTACGGACTTTCAGGCGCGGCGCATGAAAACTCGCTATCGCGACAGCGCAAGTGGCCAAGTAGAATTTGTGCATACGATCAACGGTTCGGGACTCGCCGTTGGGCGAACGATGGTGGCGGTGATGGAGAACTATCAGCAGGAAGATGGCTCTATATCTGTGCCCGAGGTGCTGCGACCATACATGCATGGTCTGCGCGTGATTGACTAAGTGGATTATCTGCCGCTGTTCCACAATCTAAAAGGGCGCCACGTGATAGTAGTTGGTGGTGGCGAGGTGGCACTACGAAAAATCCGCTTAGTCGCAGAGGCGGGCGCACAGATAACTGCGCTGGCGGTTGAATTTTGTGGTGAATTACAGGCTATGGCAAGCGCCTCCGATAGGCTGGTATTGCTTAGCGCTAGCTATAGCCGTGGGCACTTGGCTACGTTTGAACACGCCGTGTTGGTGATAGCTGCAACTAACGATCGCGATATTAACCGCGTAGTTTCGGCGGATGCACAAAGTCTTAACATACTGTCAAACGTGGTTGATGACCCCGACTACTCAACCGTGATATTTCCGTCCATCGTCGATCGCTCGCCAATTCAAATTGCCATATCTAGCGGCGGCGATGCGCCGGTTTTGGTGCGTTTGTTGCGCACCCAATTTGAGGCCCTTGTGCCTGCCGGATTGGGCAAGTTAGCTGCCCTTGCCGGGAGGTTTCGCGTGCGGGTAAAATCCAAATTTCTATCTGGATCCGACCGCAAGGCATTCTGGGAAGAGGTTTTTTATGGGCCCATTGCCGAACAGGCCTACGCCAATAACTTAGGTCGAGCAGAAGTCCTACTGGCGCAAAAATTGGCGGCCACAGACGGCTTTTCAACCGGTGAAGTGTACCTGATTGGCGGCGGCCCAGGCGATCCAGATTTGCTAACATTTAAAGCTCTCCGCCTGATGCAGCAGGCAGATATTGTTCTTTATGACCGGCTAATATCACCAGAGGTATTGAACCTAGTGCGCCGCGATGCGACGCGTATTTATGTAGGTAAGACGGCCGGGGATCATCCGGTGACCCAAGATAACATTAATCAGAAACTCGTCGAGTATGCTCAAAAAGGCAATCGCGTCGTGCGATTGAAGGGCGGCGATCCGTTTATTTTTGGCCGCGGCGGCGAAGAGATTGAAACGCTCGCAGAGAACGGCGTATCATTTCAGGTTGTGCCAGGTATCACTGCCGCCTCCGGTTGCGCGAGTTATGCCGGGATTCCACTGACCCATCGCGATCATGCTCAATCAGTACATTTTATCGCCGGTCATCTGCGCTCAGGCAAAATTGATCTAAATTGGCGCGAGCTAGTCCAGGCTAATCAAACCCTGGTGTTTTACATGGGCCTCAATGGCATGGAGACGATTTGCGCCAAGTTGTTAAAGTATGGCCTATCGCCAGATACGCCGGCGGCACTCATCGAGAAAGGTACCACTGATCAGCAACGCGTGTTTATTGGCGATTTAACCGATCTGCCCGCGCTCGTACGCAGCGCTGATGCCAAGGCGCCGACATTAATTATTATAGGCACTGTTATAACGCTACAGCGTAAACTGGCATGGTTCAATCTCGAGTAAGAAGTGCACAGTATTTAATTTAGAGATTAAACTATTCAAAATTCTAATTTTTCCATTTATTTTAAATAAAAAATCATTTAAATCAGACATTTAAAGTAAATATCTAAAGTCTTTTATACATCACGATCTTTGCCGGAATAGGCGCGCTCTTTCATGTCGGATTGGATATATACCTGATCAGTGGTAGCCATACTGGCATGTCCGAGATCGTCAGCCATATGTTTCAGCGGCCGCGTCGCAATGTCCTGCGAGGCACCTGTATGGCGCAACCAGTGGCTCGAGGCTGCTTGGAGAGTCTCCGCTTGATCGCCAAAACCTTCCTCGACCATATGCTTATAGGCCGCGTCGAATGTCGCCTGAACAATCCGTCGCAATTGGCGCGATGTCATACCACCGATGCCACGGTTTTTCACTACCAAAGGCGAATTAGCACCAAAGCTAAAACTCTCAGAGCTACGGTAGTTACGATAGCGCTGAATATATGGGAGGAGGGCATCCGGCACCGAGACATCACGTATTTTATTGCCTTTACCAAGCACTTTAAGCCATTGATTACCTTCGTTATCAGACCAAAAATGCTGCCATGACGGCTGCCAGTTGGGGCGCTCTGATAACTCTGAAATCCGCAAGTATAGGGTTTTGAGCAGCGCGATCATAAACAGGCTACGCTCCATACTGGGATCTCTGTTGGCGGCGCCTTGTGCGGTTTCGAGGACGAACTGCCACTGCATGTCAGACAGACGTCGAATTTCTTTTTGGCTAGCACCGACCAGCAAATAAGGGGATTGCTTACGAATCGCTGGAATAGGGTTGCCGAAGGCATAGCTTTCATCCGTTAAATAATTATAGAAGCACGACAGTGCCGAAAAGCAGATTTTCATAGCGCTGTTGGACAAACGATGTGCCTGCCGCCCCATGATCACGTCTTTGCCGTCGGCTAACGCCAATGCTCGGTCGCGTTTTGCTATTTTTGTGACGAACGGTCGCCAAAGTGGATTACAGCACAAACTGCCACCACGCATTTTAAAGCGGTCATGGACAGCAGTTGAAATCCAGTGATCAGGCGGATGATTTACAAAATCGAAGAAGTTCTCTAAATCTGCACGCCGCAGCTGCACTATGGATTTACACGCAACAGTCCATGACCAAAGTAACAAACGCTCAACCTCGTTGCGATAACTGCGATATGTAGCTTCATTTTTACGGCTGTAACTTTTTAAAAACGCTTGGGTATGGTTAAAGTCCGCGAATACATCTGGGATTTTCTCGCTTTGCTGTTTTATAAACGCTAGTGCATCCGGATAATCCCGCAGCATATTGAGGCCAGACGGTAGCCGAGTAAATGATAGGTGTGCGTCAAATAGGGGTTTAGCAGTAAATACTTTGGCCATAACCGTGATCATCTCGATTGTGTATTACGCCAGATACACGAGGGCGCTGTGCACTGAAGAAGTCCAATCACTCTAACAGAGCCTTCTATAACTGTCTATCTATGTC
>JAPKCN010000210.1 GCA_028822945.1 Porticoccaceae bacterium
TAGCTCAGCTAATGGCTGATCGCTATGAGAGATCGCGGCAAGGGCTTGTAAGGCCGAAACGATGCCGTCACCAGTAGTTGTCTTATCAAGGCATATAATATGGCCGGAGGACTCTCCACCTAGGTTCCAGCGGCGCTTAAGCATTTCAGCCATCACGTAGCGGTCACCCACTGCTGTTCGCGCAAACGGCACACCTAGAGCGTCTAACGCTAACTCCAGCCCTAGATTGCTCATTGCAGTTCCAACCACCCCGCCAAAATTAATATTTTGGCGACGCCTGTCGCAAGCAATAATATAAAGAATTTCGTCGCCATCAACCACTTCGCCATTGTGATCGACCATCGCCAACCTATCGCCATCGCCATCGAAGGCAATTCCGATATCTGCTTTTTCTGCCACCACCGCTTTCGCCAACTCTTCCGGTGATGTCGACCCACTGTTGGCGTTAATGTTCAAACCATCTGGGGAAGCTCCGATAGCGGTGACCGTCGCGCCGAGTTCTTCAAATACCGAGGGGGCAATGTGGTAGGTCGATCCGTGAGCGCAATCAACAACTATTTTGAGTCCGTTAAATTTCAGCTCTGAGCCAACTGTACTTTTGCAAAATTCAATGTAGCGACCAGCCGCGTCAGTTATGCGCGACGCTTTACCCAGCAATTGCGGAGCGACCGTCGTTAGGTTTTTGCCTAACTGTTCCTCAATGGCATATTCGACGTCATCAGGCAGCTTTGTGCCATCGCCTGCAAAAAGCTTTATTCCGTTATCTTCAAAAGAATTGTGAGATGCGCTTATCACTACACCAGCCTGAGCTCGGAGTGTCCGAGTTAAATAAGCGACCGCTGGTGTTGGCATAGGGCCTGTCAGCTGGATATCAACACCTGCTGCTGTGATACCGGCCTCGAGCGCGGCTTCAAACATGTAGCCGGAGATTCGAGTATCTTTGCCAATTAATATTTTGCTACGAGCACTGGTGTCCTTGGCGAAAACACGCCCCACCGCCCATCCCAGCTTTAACATAAAATCCGGAGTGATAGGCACTGTGCCTACGGCTCCACGAATGCCATCGGTACCGAAATACTGCTTTTGTTTCTTTTGCATCTACCCTACCCGTTATGCATTTCGTAGGGCGCAGTGTACTCTAATTGCATCCATGGTGGCAGCGACATCATGGGTCCTCACAATTTTCGCACCACCCGACAAAGCCACCATGGTTGCCGCGATAGAACCCGGCAAGCGTTGATCCACAGGTCTGTTAGTAACTCCTCCAATCATGGACTTTCTAGAAATACCGACCAGAACGGGCAAATCGAGACTACAGAATTTCGTCAGATGTTTTAGTAATTGGAAGTTATGCTCAACCGATTTACCAAAGCCAAATCCAGGGTCAACGAGCAAGCGAGATCTCTCAATACCGCCGTCAACGCAGGCCTTTACTCTGACTTCAAGAAATTCAAAAACCTCTTCAAGCAGGTTGCTATAGACTGTTTTTTCTTGCATCGAAACAGGCTTTCCCTGCATGTGCATTAGGCAAGCTCCAGCGTTTGTAGCGGCAACTGTGGCAATAGAATTTTCACGGGTCAGCGCACGCACATCATTTACAAGTTCTGCGCCAGCACTTATCGCAGCCCGCATCACCTCTGGGGAACTGGTATCCACCGATATACAGATATCAAAGTTTTTGCGTACCGCCTCGATCACCGGAATAACTCGGTCCAGCTCCTGCGCAACAGAAACCGGACTAGCGCCGGGCCTCGTGGACTCTCCGCCAACGTCAATAAATTGGGCGCCTTCGGCTACCATCGAAGCCACAGTCTGAAGAACTTTGGCAACATCGACATCAAACTGATTCGGTGATTTTATTTTGCTGAATTTCGACCCATCGGAAAATGAATCTGGAGTGACGTTAACAATACCCATGCAAACAGGAGTAGACAGATCAATCTGTCGTACTCCTAGCGTCAATTTTTGCATTGGGCTTATCTTAAAACGTAGCTTGAAAGAAGCGGCTGTAGCCTGCCGCGGACACCGCTTTAGTGTTCGCTTGCAGGACCGCCGATTGGATTAGATTTTTCTTCGGTTGTGGACTGCTTTTCAGCAGATCCACTGCTTGAGTCAGAACCACTATTATTGGAATCTGACCAGCTCGCTGGAGGTCTTGGCTTTCGGCCTTCCATAATGTCGTTAATCTGCGCCTGATCAATAGTCTCATATTCCATCAACGCATCTTTCATAAGATCTAAAAGATGTCTGTTATCTGTCAAGATCTTTGTCGCTCGCTCGTAACAACCATCGATAATCTTTCGAACTTCGCGGTCAATTGCTACCGCTGTGTCCCCTGAAACCGACTTAGCTTGAGAAGCAGCGGAGCGTCCCAAAAACACTTCACCCTCATCTTCGGAGTAAAGCAAAGGACCTAGCTCATCAGACAGTCCCCATTTAGTCACCATATTGCGAGCCATTTCGGTAGCACGCTGAATGTCATTTGACGCCCCGGTGGTAACACCGTCTTTGCCGAGAGTTAGCTCCTCTGCGATCCGACCGCCATAAAGGCTGCAAATTTGAGACAGAATACTTTGACGACTCAGGCTATAACGATCTTCTTCCGGTAAGAACATAGTCACGCCAAGGGCGCGTCCGCGCGGGATAATACTGACTTTATAAACCGGATCATGATCAGGTACTAAACGCCCAACAACGGCATGCCCAGATTCATGGTAGGCGGTATTCAATCGTTCTTTTTCAGACATCACCATGGATTTGCGCTCGGCCCCCATCATGATTTTGTCTTTGGCCTTCTCGAATTCTTCCATCGTTACCAGACGCTTACCGGATCTGGCTGAAAACAACGCAGCTTCGTTAACAAGGTTTGCCAAATCAGCACCAGAGAACCCAGGGGTACCGCGAGCGATAAGACTTGCCTTAACGTTGTCATCGATTGGAACTTTACGCATATGCACTTTTAATATCTGTTCCCGCCCACGGATGTCAGGCAGGCCCACAACCACTTGGCGGTCGAAACGGCCAGGTCTTAGCAAAGCTGGGTCTAAAACGTCAGGTCGATTGGTGGCAGCAACAACAATAACGCCGTCATTTACCTCAAAACCATCCATCTCAACGAGCAATTGGTTTAGGGTTTGCTCTCGTTCATCGTTTCCACCACCGACACCAGCACCACGATGCCTGCCGACTGCGTCAATCTCATCGATAAAGATAATGCATGGAGCCTGCTTCTTAGCTTGCTCAAACATGTCACGTACTCTAGACGCACCAACACCCACAAACATTTCAACGAAATCAGAACCGGAAATTGAGAAGAAAGGCACTTTTGCCTCACCTGCTATAGCCTTAGCAAGGAGTGTCTTACCTGTTCCCGGCTGCCCTACCATTAAAATTCCGCGCGGTATTTTACCACCCAAGCGCTGGAATTTATCTGGCTCGCGTAAGAATTCTA
>JAPKCN010000211.1 GCA_028822945.1 Porticoccaceae bacterium
CTATCTTTTCAGTTGTTGGAGAAATCTATATTTTCGCAGTATGACGGTGCTTTCGCTTATTCTGTACTGCTCAATTTTTTGGAGTGACGTAGAGCGGTACTCGGGCGCATTTTTACAAGACCCCTCTGCAATGGTTATATTTACGTTGCTTTTACGGTTGCTAGCGCTTTATATGCTGGTGTTAAACTACTTTGATATAAGACGTTAGCGGCGTCACAGTAAAACCAATGTATATTAAAACGGTTTTCCGTCGCCGGAGTAGGTTTTTTTTGCGCGGGTTGAGCAAGCTGTTTTTACGGATTTGGGGTATCCCTATTTGAGGTCGCATTATCCGCTTTCGGCTACTTAGTTGGGCGGCTGTTACTATCTCACTGCAGTAACATCGGTGAAGGTCGCTGCAGCATATAATGCTATGTATAGGGAAGGGTATAAATATTTATGGTAGACGATGTCGATGTCGTGATCATTGGCGCGGGCCTCTCTGGGATTGGTGCCGCCTGCCATTTAGAACGAAATAATCCGAATAAACGTTATGTAATTCTAGAGTCGAGAGAGGCAATGGGTGGCACTTGGGATTTGTTTCGCTACCCAGGGGTTCGCTCTGACTCCGACATGCACACACTGGGTTACGCTTTTAAACCCTGGGGTGCGCAAAAAGCTATTGCCGATGGTGAGGATATTCTCGCTTACATTCGCGAGACGGCAACTGAATATGGGGTCGATTCAAAGATTCGCTACAATCAAAAAGTTACCGCTGCACAATGGCACAGCGAAAGCGCGCGCTGGCATCTGACGATTACCTGTGGCGATTCAGGTGCGATCACCTTGCGCTGCAGATTTGTTTATAGCTGCACCGGCTACTACAGCTATGATGCTGGGTATATGCCCGACTTCGAGGGTGTGTCTGATTTTGGGGGACGTCTGCTTCACCCACAGGTGTGGCCTAGTGACCTCGATTATAGTGGCCAGCGGGTGGTGGTGATCGGTAGTGGCGCGACTGCCATTGCGTTAGTGCCGGCAATGGCAAAAACCGCCGGGCATGTCACCATGTTGCAGCGGTCGCCAACCTACATTATCTCGCTACCGGCTGTCGATAGCGGCGCGGAGCGTTTGCGGAAATGGTTGCCCGCGATGGCCGCCTACTGGTTGACTCGTTGGAAAAATGTTAGCAAACAAGCGCTGATATTTTACGCCAGTCGACGTTACCCAGAGTTTGCCAAACGCCTATTGCGCAAGTGGGTGCGCCTGCAATTGGGTGACCAATTTGATCTCGATAAGCATTTCTCGCCGCGCTACAACCCATGGGATCAACGTTTGTGCTTGGTCCCCAACGGCGATTTATTTCGCGCTCTGCGCAAGCAAACCGCGAGCATTGTTACCGACACTATAAGCCATTTTACGGCCACCGGGATTCAACTTACATCGGGCGAGCATCTGAATGCAGATATTGTCATCAGTGCGACTGGTCTCGACTTGCTGCCGTTTGGAGGTATCGATTTTAGTGTTGACGGGCAGGCAGTCAAGATACCTGATACCCTGGCATACAAGGGGATGTTGTTGAGTGGGCTGCCCAATCTAGCCGTCGCGATTGGCTATACCAATGCATCGTGGACTTTAAAATGCGATTTGACCAGCGACTATGTCTGCAGGCTACTGAATCATATGGATCGCCATCAATACAGCTACTGTGTCGCTCAGCATCGCGATGTGGATATTGCTACGGCACCCTTGTTGGATTTTACATCCGGTTATATCACTCGCGCGGTCGATCGATTCCCGCGTCAAGGTCTGAGGTCTCCATGGCGATTGCGGCAAAACTATTTGTTTGATTTATTGAGTTTGCGCTTTGCGTCGCTCACCGACTCGGCGATCCAATTCCATCGTGTGCCGGATGTCGATCGGTCGCCGCGTTAAACTATCTAAAATAGAGTTTGCCAAGACGCGCTGTTTTGTCCGACGACTATCAGGTAGTATCTAAACTTTATATATGAGATAGCGCCGATGGACTCACAAGTAATGGACAGTCGATATCATATTACTCATCTAATCAATCAGTATGGGTTCACCATAGACACCGGCGACTTACAAGGTTTTGCCGCATTATTCGACAACGCCGAGTGGACCGTCGAGGGCACCGAGCCGAATATCGGTTCGCGCCAAGTGTTGGATGCGCTAGCGACTGTGCGCATCTATGACGACGGCACACCACGCACGAAACATGTGACCAGTAATCTCGATCTGGTAATTGACGAGGCCGATGGTAGTGCTGAGAGCCAGTGCTATGTTACGGTGTTTCAACAAGCTGACGGATTTCCTCTGCAAGCAATTTTTTGCGGACATTATTTTGATAGCTTTGTGCGCGTGGATGGACTCTGGCGGTTTAGTCGTAGGTTGATCAAAAATATGCTAGTGGGCGACTTGAGTGCCCACCACTCAGACCCTGCGAGCATTATTGCTGGGGGTTAATGTTTTAGTTGTAGAGGCTCTAGAGAAAAAATGATTGCTCGGGCAGAGTGCTACTGGCGACTGATTTCTGGGACATCTCTCGATCTTGGTTGGACGTTATTCAGGCACTGCTTGTCGGGTTTTGGATATTTTTGAGAATTAGTTGGTGCTCGCTGTACGTTTAAATTTGGCGTTTTAATGCATCGCTTACCGCCCATGATCGCTCCTCAGCAGCACGTTCGAGTATTAAAGTATAACTTGTGTTGAATTATTGCTTTTGAGACTATAGTACGATTCATTTTGGTCAGGAGTTTAGTACGTGATATACCTAAGACTTATTATGTCAGTGATTTTATTAACGATGGCTTGTGCTGCTGCTTCGCATGAGGGCGGTATTGTAATGATTACGTGTGTCGATCGAGAGATTGTTCTCGACACTGATACTGCGCGTCTGGATATTACCGAGTTTAGAACGGGTGCTTGGACACGCGGTATTCGCTTTGAAAATGGCGTTTCACGGATCAGCTTTCAGGTGATTACGCCAAACTATATCGAGGGTTGGGGTATAGACCGCGACACCTTGATGGCAGTGAGCCACTTGCAGGTATTACAAAAAGGCGACAGCGAACCGGTCGATGCGGTGGTTAAAGCAGCTCAGTGCGAAAAGGAAGATCGAGAATCCAAGAACCAGATTTAAAAGGTTGTGTGCCAGTGTTACTAGGGCTTGTGATCAAAGGTTCGAGGGGTTTTGTATAACTTCTGGGCTTTTTTCGTATTAAATTTTGGGCATGAGAAGGTGCAGATGCTTTTAGGATCAGCCCAAGGCAATATTGCAGGATTTTTGTACCATTACCACTACCACTATGTTTACCGAAATCGATAGCGCGTGCCGCGTATGTTGGAGCGTGTGAACTAACGACATGGATGTGCGCCTCGCGAAAAATAATCAACCAGAGTTGATCGACGATGTTGTTTAC